>PLQC01000114.1 GCA_003159675.1 Limisphaerales bacterium | reverse complement strand
GAGGCGTTCATTGTGCCTGCAGGGGATGAAGGAGGGGCTCTGACGAACGGCGGCAATTTCGCTGGAACGATTGACTTGGGCGATCTGGATATGTGGACGTTCACCGCGAACACCGGTGACACGATCAATCTGCGACTGGGCAGCAGCCTCAACGCCAAGCTCCAACTGTATGGGCCGAACGGTGCGTTGCTGGGCCTCGCTCAAGACAGCCCGGACAATCTCATCGCCTACACTGCGACCAATAGCGGCACCTTCACGGTGCTCGTCAGCAGCTTCGGTTTGGGCGGCACCGGCACGTATGTGCTGCATCTGGCGCAGATCCCGGAGGCGTTCATTGTGCCTGCTGGGGATGAAGGAGGGGCTCTAACGAACGGCGGCAATTTCACTGGAACGAACACCCTGGGCGATCTGGACCTGTGGACGTTCACCGCGAACACCGGTGATGCCATCAATTTGCGGCTGGGTACGAGCGGTTTCAACGGCAAGCTCCAATTGTATGGGCCGACCGGTGCGTTGCTGGGCCTCGCGCAAGACAGCCCGGACAATCTCATCGCCTACTCTGCAACCAACAGCGGTACCTTCACGGTGCTCGTCAGCAGCTTTGGTGCAGGCGGCGCCGGCACCTATGTGTTGCATCTGGCCCAGTTTCCTGAAGCTTTCATTGTGCCTCCAGGAGATGAGGGCGGAGGTATGACCGGCAGCGGAAGTTACGTCGGCACGATCGAACTCGGTGACGAGGATCCCTGGGCGTTCACCGCCTGCAAGGGTGACGTTATTCGCCTGGGGCTAAACACGACGAATTTCAACGGCAAGCTCCAATTGTATGGGTCGAACGGTGCGTTGCTGGCAACGGCCCAGGACAGCACGGCTCTGAGCATTGCCTACGCTGCGACCAATTGCGGTACCTTCACCATGCTTGTCAGCAGCTTTGGTGCAGGCGGCACCGGCACGTACGGCCTCACGGCCAATGAGCTTTCAGATGAATTCAAGATCTGCCGGCCGATCATTTTGGGATCAAGCATCACCGTGAACGGGGTCGGCGTCGTGTCCAATACCGTTGCGGTCCTGTACACAACGACGAATCTCGACACGCATTTCGCACTATGGTTGCCGATCAACACCAACCGATTCGACCTGTTCGGAGTATTCACTTACACGAACGTATACAACCCCGCTCAGTTGCAGCAGTATTTCCGCCTCCATGTGCCGTGACCTTCCATCGCACCGTGAGCGCAGCGATGCCGCCTGGTTTCCTGCGCCCATGACTCAAACCCGGAATCCGTCGGGGATGGTTTCGCGCCGAATGGGGCTGGCTGGCTTCTGACTTCAAGCTCCGGCAGGAGGGCCATCCTGCTTCGCGGCTTCCTCCACCGCTTCTCGAATTGCCTCTTTGAATTTTTCGGTTCCCTGATCGAACGCGGCGGCCATCGGCAGGACGCGCGTCTTCTGGATCTTGCGTTTGAACTTTTTCAGGTTCTCCTCGGCCACCGGTTCATCCATTTTGTTCGCGATCACGAGGCGCGGCCTCTGGATCAGGGCCGGATCGTAATGCTCCAGCTCGTTCAGAAGACTGGTGTAGTCGTCCCATGGCGCGCGGCCATCCGTGCCGGCCATGTCGAGCAGCAGCACCAGAATCTTGCATCGCTCGATGTGGCGGAGAAAAGCATGACCCAGGCCCACGTTCAGGTGCGCCCCCTCGATCAACCCCGGCACGTCGCAGACCGTGAGGCGATAAAAGTCGGGATACTCCACGATCCCGATTTGCGGATGCAGCGTCGTGAACGGATACGGCGCCACCTTCGGTCGCGCGCGGGAAATCGCCGTGAGCAACGTGGACTTGCCGGCGTTCGGATAGCCGACCAGTCCGATCTCGGCCATGATGCGCAATTCGAAAAGAAATTCTCCTTCTTCGCCCGGCTCGCCCGGTTGCGCGAAGCGGGGCGTCTGGTGCGCGGCGGTGGCGAAGTTCCGGTTGCCCAGTCCGCCCCGTCCCGCCTTGCGCAGGACGAAACGCTGCCCGTGTCGGGTGAGGTCTGCAACCAATTCGCCTTTGGATGAGCCGCCGGGCTCGGCCAATCCGCCCGCCCGCTCCTTGGACAAATCAAGCTCCATCGCCCGGGCTCCGCTGGAATGGCGAATGATCCGGCGCCGGCTCACGCTGGTTTGGAAGACGCGGGGTTCTTCTCCGGACTCAGGAAGGGAGGCTTCGCTCGCGCCGATGTCCGAAGGCAGCTTCCACACGAGCGTCCCGCAGGGGACCTTGACGACCAGGTCTTTTCCCGCGGGACCATCCATGCCTTTGCCCAGACCCATGGTGCCGTCCTCTGCAACCAGGCGCGGCTGATAATACTGCGCGATGAGATTGTTAAGGTCGTGGTCGGCTTCCAGGATCACCTCGCCGCCGCGGCCGCCGTTGCCGCCGCTGGGTCCTCCCTTGGGACGATACTTCTCGCGCTGGAACGCCACGCAACCCTTGCCGCCATGGCCGGCGCGCGCGTAAACCTTGATCTCGTCAACAAACATTTCTTTAATCGCTGCAGCCGGCGTCAGAAAGCCGTGATCCCAAAGGCTTCTTGAATCGAGAGCCTGCTGTTCCGCCGGACGCCGCCGGGAACAACAAGGGCGAGGCTTGATCACCTCGCCCGCAAGTTGATTTTGAAATACCTAGTTGTTCGCGACCGGGTTCGCGACGATATTCACGCGGTGCCCTTCCTTGTCGAAAGCGACCTTGCCGTCCACAAGGGCGAACAACGTCCAGTCCCGCCCCGTGCCCACGTTTTCTCCGGCAACGAACTTGGTGCCGCGTTGTCGGACGAGAATGCTTCCGGCGGTGACATACTGGCCGCCATACCGTTTGACGCCAAGACGCTTGCTGACGCTGTCGCGTCCGTTACGAACACTGCCTTGACCTTTCTTGTGTGCCATAAAAATGGATCCGTTAAGCTTTGATTTCCTTGATCTTGACCACCGTCAGTTCCTGACGGTGACCGATCGATTTGTGATAGCCTTTGCGGCGTTTCATCTTAAAAGTCAGTTTCTTCTCGCCGCGAATGTGTTCAACCACGTCGGCCACCACGCTGGCATTCGCCACCATCGGCGAACCTACGCTGAGCTTACCATCGTTGTTGACAAAAAGCACCCGGTCAAAAGTCACAGGCTTCCCGGCTTCAACCGTCAGGCGCTCGATTTCCAGCGTGTCACCCGCGGTGACCCGATACTGTTTGCTTCCGGTTTCCAATACAGCGTACATAAAATTAAAATCCAAACAAAATGGACGGTGATAAGACCAAAAACCCATGAAGGTGTCAATGGTTCATTTTGAGATGGTGCGATTGGAATTGCGAGTCAACTTGCACACCGGACCGCGGCTCTGTCGAAGACCAGCCGCAGCGCGCCAGGCAATTTCACAACCGGAACAGGCTCCCGGGCGTCAGCGACCTGCCTGCCCGCTGCGGCTGATGCTTCACATACAGCCGCGCTCCTGACCCCGGCTAGCCGGGGCGTGCGGATGAACCCGCCGTTCCGGCTCCGGCTATGGTTTCCGAGGTACCCACGCTCAGTCTTTCGCGTGCCCGCTGCCGTGATTTTGCCGCACTGAACATAACACCACATACAAACGATCGTATCCCTTTCGGTCCTCAGTCTCATCCTATTATAAACAAACAACTTAAGATAGACGTGCTCCCAACGGCACAACAACTGCATTAGTGTGGCTGAATGCAATTCCGAGTTTATCTGATCATCCTTCGCGCGGTTGTGCTTTTGCAGCCGGCCGCTGCTTGCGCGATGGGCGACGATAAGCTCCCGTTCGAGTTCCACGACAGGTTGTTCCGGGCGCGCGTCTCCGCATCCGCACCCGGCTATCCGCAGAGTTACGTTGCCGGACCACGCCCGCTGTTTCGCATCGTTTGAGCCGACGTTTGAGTCGGGGAGAAAGTGTGAAAAAAAGTGAGGGAATTTGCGGGCTCCGACGTATAATGGGTGTCATTGCTACGAATTCAAATTATGAAACGCATGAAAATCCTTTCAACCGTTGTCCTGTCCCTGTCGGTCCTCGCAGCGCCGCTCGCTGGCTTTGCCGCGGATAACACGGACAAACCGAAGCCCGACAAATTGACCACCTGTCCGGTCTCGGGCGACAAGCTCGATGAAATGGGCAAGCCTTATGTGTTCGTTTACAAAGGCCAGGAGGTCAAACTCTGCTGCAAAAACTGCAGAAAAGACTTCGACAAGGACCCGGCCAAATACATCAAGAAAATCCGCAGCGCCGACAAGACCGGCTCGACGGACAAGGACGCCAAAAATTGATGAAAGGTGGGCAACAGAGGGTTGGCTGTGTCTTACCTGCGGGAGGATAGTGCCGCTGTGAAACTGACGTTGGTCATCGTTTGCAGCCTCGTGTTGGGCTGGGTGCAGATCGCCCCGGCCCGGACACCGGCGTCCAACGTCCAGCGTGGCGCAGACGCCTGTTGCCATTGTGGCCGGGCGAGTTGTTGCGCCACGCCGAATTTGCCGGGGTCGCAGCAGCCGGCTGCAGCTCCGGTTTCTTCCGCCTCCCAACGCCAGATCCTCTCGCTGGCGGCGGCCCTCGTGGCCTGGGCGCCACGTTCCGCGCCGGCCCCTGAACTTTCTTCCTCCGCTTTTTCGCCGTTTCCGGCGGCAGGCACTCCGCTTTACGCGCGGAATTGCGCCCGGCTTCTCTGATCGTTTTTCCCGGACGCCCGCAGTGTGTACCCGCGCAGGCATGCTGTGGCTTCATAGGACGGATCTGCGCGATTTTCCAGGATGAATTTGAATCAATTTCAGACGGTGAGTTTTAAGTGAATGTGAATCATACACGCTGCCGAAGTTTCGGCCTGGGAGCTCTTGGGATGTTTCTGACATTGCTCGCGCTTGCCGGGTGCAAAGGGGTTCCAGCCCCGGGCGAACGCGCGGCGCGGCGCGATCTCGAAACCGTGGCGGGCTCTTACCGCCCTGAAAATCGCAAGCCGGAACTGCCCCCGCTCGCGCCCGGCTCCGGCCTGAGCAACTACCTCGCCTTTGCCCTGCTCGATTCACCCCGCGTCGAGGCCGCCTATTATGATTGGGCCGCCTCGGTCGAAGGCATCACGGTGGAACGCTCCCTGCCGGAC
This sequence comes from Limisphaerales bacterium, assembly GCA_003159675.1. Classification (GTDB taxonomy): domain Bacteria; phylum Verrucomicrobiota; class Verrucomicrobiia; order Limisphaerales; family BOG-1460; genus BOG-1460. Next base: position 4,459 of record PLQC01000114.1, on the reverse strand, counting down.
CCGCAACTGACGCTGCAGGCTTACATCACCGACATGGTGACGTCACTGATGCCGGGCCTCCTCTGGAATTTTCCAGGCCCCGGCAAGCTGTCGGCTCGCGGCGCGGCCGCCGCCGCCGCGAGCCAGGGCAGGTATTTCGCGTTTGAAAGCGCCGTGCTGCAGGCCTCCTTCGATTTCGAAAAGGCCTTTTACGAGCTCTCGTTCCTCGACGAACGGCTGCGCATCAACCGTGAAACCCTGTCTCTCCTCGACAACCTCGAGCACATCGCGCGTGCCCAGAACGAAGTGGGCAAGGCAACGCTCCAGGATGTGCTTCGCGCCCAGATCGAACGCGACCGTGTCGCCACCGAAATCGCCAACCTCGAGGACTCGCGCCGCCCGATGATGGCCGCATTCAAGGCCGCGCTCGGCCTCACCCGCGAACAGCCCGACCCGCCGGTCCCCGCGCGACCGGAACCTGCCGCTGCGGCCCCCGATTCCGACGCGGTGCTCCGGACCGGCTTCGACCGCAACCCCCGGCTCAAGTCGATGGAAGCCGATGTGCGCGCCGCGGAAGCCGGCATCGCGATGGCCTATCGGGAAAGGGTGCCGGATTTCAGCGTCGGCTTGAGCGCGGATGTGAAGGCTTCCCCGGTTCTCTACTGGCCGCAGGCGGGGATGTCGTTGCCCGTGTGGCGCGACAAACTGGCCGCCGAAATCGCCGGGGCGAAGAGAACCGAACTGGCCGCGCAGGCGCGTCTCGGCGCCGAACAAATCGGTTTGACAGTGGATTTCGCGGAAAAATCCTTTGCGTACCGCGAGATCGGCCGGAACCTTTCCCTGCTTCAAACCCGGCTGATTCCCAAGGCGCGGCAGTCGCTCGAAATCGCGCGGGCGGGTTATCTCTCAGGCACGATCGACTTTTTCAATCTCATGGACGCCGAGCGGACGCTGCTCGAATTTCAGATGAAGGAAGTCGAGGCCCGCACCGATCGCGAAGTCGTGCTGGCCGAGCTTTCACTCCTGATCGCGGGCGTGCCGCCCGCGGGCGCTCCTGTGCTTCCGGCGCCCCGGATGCCTTCAAGTCGGGCTTCCACCTCCACCCATTGAATCCTCTATGAATTCCCCATTGAAACTCGTCCTGGCAGTCCTCCTCCTTGCCGTCATCGGCGGCGGACTGTTCTTGGCCGGCTGCTCGAAATCGCAGGAAGGTGCCGTCGCCGTCTCAGGCCAAAAAACCCTGTACACCTGCGGCATGCATCCGCAGGTGATCCAGGATCACCCCGGCAACTGCCCGATCTGCGGCATGAAACTCGAGCCGATCCACAATGCCGCTTCTTCCGGCGCGCGCAGGATCCAATACTACAAATCCACCATGCTGCCGGGCGAAACCAGTCCCACCCCGGCGAAGGACAGCATGGGCATGGACATGGCGCCGGTGTACGAAAACGAAGCCGCAGCCGCCGACTCATCGGCCATCGCCATCGACCCGGTCACGATCCAGAACATGAACATCCGCACGGCACTCGTCGTGCGCGGGCCGTTGCGCCGGACCATTCATACGGTCGGCTCGATCGATTACAACGAAACGGCCCTGGCCGACGTGACCACGAAGTTCAAGGGTTGGGTCGAAAAGCTCTACGTGGATGCCACCGGGCAGTTGGTGCATCGGGGCGAACCGCTTTTCGCGGTCTATTCACCGGAGCTTTACAGTTCCGAAGTCGAGTATCTCCTCGCGCTCAACCAGACCTCCAGCGTCGATCCCGGCGCCGCTGCACTACGCGACACCTCGGAGAAGAAGCTGGCGTTTTATGACATCTCGGCCGCGCAAATCGTCGAGCTGGAAAAAACCCGCGTGCCCCGCAAGACGCTCGATATCCTCGCGCCGATCGACGGTTTTGTGACCGAGAAGACGGTCGTCGAGGGGCAGATGGTGGACGCCGGGATGAAACTCTACCGGCTGGCCGACCTGGGGATCGTTTGGGTGTTCGCCCAGATCTACGAACAGGATTTGCCCTGCGTGCAACTCGGACAGGAAGCGGTGGTCCGGCTCGACTCCATGCCCGACCGCGAATTCCGCGGGCGCGTCACCTACGTCTATCCCACGGTGGACGACAAAACGCGCACGGCGCGCGTGCGGATGGAGTTCGAGAACCCCGGTTATTTCCTCAAGCCGGGCATGTTCGTGTCCGTGCATCTCGTCTCCGAACTCGATCCCTCCGCGCTGCTGGTGCCCGACTCGGCCGTGTTGCGCAGCGGCGAAAAGAACACCGTGTTCGTCGCGCTCGACGGGGGAAAATTCGATGCGCGCACCGTGGTGCTGGGAGCCGGAGCCGAACCGGACCTGTGGCAGGTCCTCAGCGGGCTGAAGGAAGGCGAGCGCGTGGTCACGTCCGGGCAATTCATGCTCGACTCGGAAAGCCAGTTGCGCGAGGCCATCCAGAAAATGAGCGAACCCGCGAACGCCAGCGGAGCGCCGCGGACGCCGGCGGGCGCCGCCGCCGCGCAGGAAGCTACGAACGCCTCAGCCGGAGACGTCGTTTACGTCTGCCCGATGCCCGCCCATGTATCGATCACGTACGATCATCCGGGCAATTGTCCGATTTGCGGCATGGCGCTGGTGCCGGTGACGCCGGCCGATCTCAAGAAGCTTCAACCGGGCGGCACGGTGCTTTATTACACCTGCCCCATGCCGGAACACAGCGCCGTGCATTCCGACAAGCCGGGCAAATGCCCCATCTGCGGCATGACGCTGATACCCGTGATGGCGCCGCCGGAAGGGGCGTTGAAGCGTGGGGAGCGTGGAGCGTTGTAAGCGATGGAGCGCCTTGTACAGCTCCGATGACACAGAAAGGCACACAAAATGAGGATTGCAGATTACAAGCAACTGCGTGTCTATGAACTCGCCTTTGAAACAGCGATGGAAATATTTGTCTTGAGCAAGAAGTTCCCGATCGAGGAGAGGTTCGCCCTCACAGATCAGATTCGACGTTCCAGCCGCTCGGTTTGCACCAATATCGCCGAAGCCTGGAGAAAACGCCGCTACGAAGCCGCCTTTGTCAGCAAGCTAAGCGACAGTGACACTGAGGCGGCGGAGACCGAAGTGCATCTCGATTTTGCGTTCCGCTGCGGCTACATAGATTCCCAGACCCACACCAACCTGCGAGACCATTACGACCACATTTGCCGCCAACTCACGAACATGATGCACGACGCGCCGTCCTGGTGCGGTAATGACTGCAAGTTTAGTGAAATGCCCATCGAGTACTTCGTTGGGGCGGATGAGCGTGAGAATTGTGGAGAGAGCAAGGAGCGGATGAGCGTGAAAGGGCCGGCACGCGCCCGCTCCTACACTCCTACCATCCACGCTCCCCACGCTCCACGCTCCACACCCTCCTAACGGCCTTCACCCATGCTTCAACGCATCATCGATTTTTCGCTCAGAAACAAGTTCATCGTCCTGCTGGGGACGATCCTGCTCGTGCTCGGCGGCGTTTATGCCGTCCTCCATATCCCGCTGGATGCCATCCCGGACCTCTCGGACACGCAGGTCATCATCTACACCGGCTGGGAAGGCCAGGCTCCCAACATCATCGAGGACCAGGTCACATACCCGATCACCACCAAAATGCTGTCGGTACCGCGCCAGAAAGCCGTTCGCGGGTACTCGTTCTACGGGTTTTCATTCGTCTATGTCATCTTCGAGGACGGCACGGACCCATACTGGGCGCGCAGCCGTGTGCTCGAATACCTGAGCGGCCTCAGCGGCCAGTTACCCGCGGGCGTCACGCCCTCGCTCGGACCGGACGCCACCGGCGTCGGCTGGGCCTTCATGTATTCCATCAACTCGACCAACCGCGATCTCGCCGAACTGCGCTCCCTCCAGGACTGGTACCTGAAATACCAACTGACCGCCGTCCCGGGAGTCGCGGAAGTCGCTTCGGTGGGCGGCTTTGTCAAACAATACCAGGTCACCGTCGATCCGATCCGCCTGCGCGCCTACAACCTGTCCCTGCGCGATATCGGCACGGCCATCCAGCGGAGCAACGGCGAAGTGGGCGGACGCTCGCTCGAACTTTCCGAGCGCGAATTCATCCTCCGCGTCAAGGGTTACATCCAGAACCTGGATGATTTAAAAAAAATCGCGGTGGGCCTCGGCGCCAACGGTGTGCCGATCCTCCTCCGTGACGTCGCGAACATCCAGTTCGGCCCGGACATGCGCCGCGGCGTGGCCGATCTCGATGGCACGGGCGAGGTGGTCTCCGGAATTGTCATCATGCGGCAGGGCGAGAACGCGCTNNGCGGTTCGGACGCTCGAGGAAAAGCTCCTCGAGGAAAGCCTTGTCGTGGCCCTGGTGTGCATCGCCTTCCTGCTGCACCTGCGCAGCGCCTTCGTCGCGATCCTCATCCTGCCCATCGCGGTGTTGATCTCGTTCCTGGTCATGTTCGGTCAGGGCATCAGCTCGAACATCATGTCGCT
>PLQC01000105.1 GCA_003159675.1 Limisphaerales bacterium | reverse complement strand
CGATGTCTTGTCTCCGAGCCTGCGACCCGCAGCGACGTTCGCGAGGCAATGGGCGAGGGGAGATAGCAAGGCGTCTGGATTCATCACCCGTTGCTGCGGCTCACAGAGCCGCGCGCCGGGGGCGGTGCGCGCCCGCGCAGTGGGTTCTCCCGGCCCGCCGGAACGGAACCAGCGGTTCACTTCCCGGCTTTGATCGTCAGCAGCCAGTCGCCGGGCTCCGGTGTGGGGAACTCGGTTGCGCTGTCCTGGACGACGGCGACCGCGGCGCTTTTTTCTCCCGTCCGCGGGTTGATCCAGGTGACGGTGGGCCAGCCCGGCAAGGAGGTCAGGGACAGCTCGGCGGTGCGGTCCACGGGGACATAGACAAGTTCCAGGTCCTTTGCGTCGGTCGCGACTGCGACGCTGCTGCGGCGGGGCGACGGGCTGCCGGGTTGCGGGGTGGCCAGGAGCGATGCCGGGAACAGGTGCCAGAAGTCGATGGAGGTGAATACGTCGGCGATGGTGGTCATCTGTCGGGCGCCCGGCAGGTCGAGGGCATTCCGCCACGACGGCGGGCCGCCTCCGGATACTCCATTCGTCTTCGGTTCCAGCGTCGTGTTCCAATTGAATACCCCCTCCGCACAGTAGCCGACGCCCGCGGGCGGCGCGATGAGCAGACTGCACCAGACGCCACGACGCACCTCATCCGCCGTCACCCTTCGCCCGTCAATGAGCCTGTTTTCGGGCGCGGACTGGATGTTGATCGACGGCCGGGCGGGTTCCCGGATCCACTCTGTCGCAAGCGGGCCCGAGAGCAGTTCCCGCAACGGATTCTCGTTACGGGTGTTGATGAAATAACCCCAGGCATCCACCCAATGCTCGTTGCGGAATCGGTCGAACGCACCGGCGCCGGGGCGCAGGATCACCGGCGCATGCGGCACCGGCTCGAAGACAGCGCGGCCGGCCTGCTCCCAGATCGCCGCATTCCCGGGGTCGCTGCCATCCACCGTCAGGAGCCATGCGACATCGTTCGCGCCCCAGCGCGCGACCATGTAGCGAAGCAAAACCGCGAGCCGGTTTTCCGGAAGTGAACTCCCGCCCGTTCCATCCATTCCCGAAAACGGGGCGATCACACTCAACAGTCCCGCACGGTTCAGCGCATCCACCTTTGCGTCGAGACTTTTGAAAAACTCCGGGTTGATTCCCTCGCCGCCCGTGTCAACGGCCCATTGAACGGCGGAGAATTTCTGGGCGGCGCGGATTCGGGCGTAGGTTTCCCAATCCCCGGGATTCGACCGTCGCGCGCCTTCCCATGCCGAATCCGCCAGCCAAAAGAAGGGGGTGCCATCGGTGTGTTCGAAATGGCGGTAATCGCGCGCGAGCCGCACCGGGCCGTGCCGGTTGAACCGGCTTTGGCCGGCGTCAGGGGCGGTGCAAAGGAAGGCGCCGGCGTGATTCTGAAGGCCCTGGTTCGAGGTGTCGGAGCAGAGTGTCGTGAAGGACCAGCGTCCGGGCTGGTCGGGGGAGAACCGGACGCGCCAGATGCGGCCGCCATCCCAAAAGCCGTAAACCGGATTTGTCTCGCCGAGCGGCGAGGTGAATTGGACGGTGAAAGCGGCCTGCTCTGGCGGGTCGGCATAGATGCGGCTGCTGGTGAAGCTCCGCTCGAACCGTCCCCATTTGGGAACAAGCTGGAGGTTTTCCGTTCGAGGCGCCGCGGACAGGGTCGCCGGCAGCGCCAGCAGCGCCAGGAGCAAGGTGGCGATCACCGATTTTTCTTTATCCGAAACAGGAACAAGAGGAATCATAGCCGGCATCGATCGGCCGTTGCCGGCGGGAATCAGACAATAAACCATCCCGTCAGTCAAACTTCCGATCCAGTCGGAAGTGGTACAGTTTGCATTTCGGGTGGGGCGAGCGTCCTCGCGATCCGGCTCGTCAGGAGCCTCGCCCCACCAAACTGTACAACTGGCATCCAGTCGAGGCGCCGGCTGACCGGCCCGAGGGCTGTATTTATTTGAACAGGTCCGGTCGCGGCGTCTCAAAGGGTGCGAGCAACGGCTTCGCTGGATGAGAATATTGTGAAAGGCATTTTATGAAACGAATTTCGAGACCGCTGGTGGGTTTGATCGGCGCCGCGCTGGGCGGGCTTGCGGTGTTTGTGTCGCTCCAATTCACGCTGCTCGGACGCGAGACCGGGACTCTTCCGCGATTCAACATCCAGGACACCCCGATTGATCGCGAGACCCATGGGGTCACCAGCTATGCGTCGATCATCAAGCGGGCCGCGCCGAGCGTGGTGAATATTTACTCGACGCGCACGCTGCGCGAGCGCCCGATGACGCCGTTCTTCGACGATCCGTTTTTCCGGCGGTTTTTCGGGCCGGATCAGGATGAGGGGAACCGGCGCCCGCGCGCGATGAAAACGCAGAGCCTCGGCTCGGGAGTGATCGTGTCGTCCGACGGGTACATTCTGACGGCAAACCACGTCGTGGAAGGGGCGGAGGAAATCAAGGTGGCGCTGGCCACCGGCGGCCGGGAGTTTATTGCCAAGGTGATCGGCGCTGATCCGGCGACGGACGTCGCCGTGTTGAAGGTCGCGGCGGCCGACCTGCCGGCGGTCACGATCGCCGACAGCGACAAGCTGGAGGTTGGAGATGTCGTGCTGGCGATCGGCAATCCGTTCAACGTGGGGCAGACCGTCACCATGGGCATCGTCAGCGCCCTGGGACGCACCTCGCTCGACATCAACCAGTATGATGATTTCATCCAGACCGATGCCGCGATCAATCCGGGGAACTCGGGGGGCGCGTTGGTGGACGCCGAGGGACGATTAGTCGGGATCAACACGGCGATTTATTCGCGCAACGGTGGCTACCAGGGCGTGGGTTTCGCGGTGCCCGTCAACCTGGCCCGCAGCGTCATGGAACGCCTCATCAAGTTCGGAAAAGTGACGCGGGGCTATCTCGGGATCTCCCTGCAGTCGGAGATCACCGAGGACCTGAGGCAGGAATTCAACCTGCCCGACGCGAGTGGCGCCATGGTTGGAGGCGTATCGCCGAATACCCCGGCTGCCAAGGCGGGTCTGGAGAGCGGCGACGTGATCCGCGAGGTGGACGGGAAGAAAATCGCGGACAGCCAGCAGCTTCGGTTGACGATCTCGCAAACGTCCCCCGGAACAACGGTGGTTCTGACAGTTTTAAGGAGTCAAGCCGTTAGAAAACCCGTGAGCAAGACCCTCTCCGTGGTTTTGGGCACCTTGCCGGCCGATCTCGAAAGCCGGGGCGATCGCACGTCGCCGTCGGACGAAAGCGCTCCCGCGCAGGATTCACTCGACGGCGTCGAAGTCACCGATCTCGATGCGCAGGTGCGACGTCAATTCCACATCCCCGGCAATGTTCGCGGGGCTCTGGTGTCGAAAGTCGATGAAGATTCCAATTCGGCCGAAGCGGGACTGCGTCAGGGCGATGTCCTCCAGGAGATCGACCGGCAGGCGGTGAACAACGCGGATGACGCGGTGGGATTGAGCAAGAAGGCCAAAGGGGACCGGGTATTGCTCCGCATTTGGAGGGAGGGCGGGAGTTCCTACATTGTGGTGAACAACCGGAAGGAGAAGTAACGCCACTTTGCACGCCCTTCAAAAGTCTTGTGTTCATCGGCACCGGTGGTAGTGTCCGGAGTCATTAGCCGTCCTTCCCGTGTGCCGATGGCCGCATCCCGTGGAAGGGCTGCGAACCAACAATCCATTCAAATAACCGATATGCAACCCGATCAGAGAATTCTCTCAAACATCATCCGCCTTGTCACATGTGCCTTGCTTGCCGTAGGGGCGCTGGCGCGAGCCGACGATAAGAAGCCGGAGCCTGCCGGCACCTGGATCTGGACCACGCCCGCGCGAAACGGCGGAGCGGACCGGACCAACACCCTCACGCTGAAAATGGACGGCGACAAGCTGACCGGCACCCTGTCGATGCCCCGGCGAGGCGGCGACAACGTGGATACTGCGATCAAGGAAGCCAAAGTGGACGGATCGGACGTTTCATTCACGGTAAGCCGCGAGTTCAACGGGAACACGATGACGTCGAAATATTCGGGCAAGCTCAGCGGCGACACCATCAAAGGCAAGATTGAATTCGAGCGGGACGGTGAGACGCAATCGCGCGACTGGACGGCGATGCGCCACACCGCAACGGCCGAGACTCCGGCAAGCGCGGAAAAGACCGAGAAGCCGGACAAGAATTAATCCCCCGGAGGGGAATTCCAGGAAATCAGAGCCATGTCCGCGCGGCAAAAGCTCGCGGGCATGGCTTTCGTCTTATCAGGAACCGTCGGGCGAAGAAGCGCGGACAGCCGTGTCCGCGAGGTCAGCCTGGTGGATTCGCGCGGACAAGGCTGTCCGCGCCCCGAGTGAGGATTCCTTGTAGCCGCCGATGTGAATTGGCGGACCCGTCCCGAAGGGGCGATCTCCGCCGTTTTACAACGGCGGTTACGGGGGCACGGTTCATAAAGGGCAGGCACCGGCCAGTCCGGATCACGGCTTGACCTGCAGCGTGGAGATGACCTGGCGGACGCCCTCCGTTTCCATGGCCAGGAACACCGCCTTGCCGATGTTCTCCGCGGAAGAGGCCGAGCCCGAAAGAGTGACCACCCCGTCGGTGGTATTGACGGAGATGTTCCATGCCGAAAGATCGGGATCGCGCACCAGCTTCGCCTTGATCGCCGCCGTGATGCGCGCATCAGTGGTTGCGTCGGAAATCACCTGGCCTGCCTCATGGGCCTGTTGGCGGATGATCCGGCCGGTCCGCGCCAATTCATTGCTGATGTCGCTGCCGCGCAAATTCAGACTCCGGAGCTTGTCCTGGATCGTATCGCGGGCGGACTTGGCCGCGCTTTCGATTTGTTCCCCGGTCGATTGGTTCGGGGCCTGGTGGTTGTGTTCGCGGTAATACCATACGGCAGCGGCGCCGATGGCTATCCCCAGGATCAGTACCAGTAGGAATCTCATAAGGGCTCAATGCATCTTAATCGCCCGATGTGTCAAGTCAATTGACATTCGGCCGAAACTGTCTCTAATTCGATTTCCATCGACCTGCTTGAATACATTTTATTGGCACTCAGTTCGCTGTTTGTGATTGTGGATCCGCTGGCCGCCGTGCCGGCTTTCCTGGCGATGACGCCGAACGACATGCCGGAACAGCGCGTGCGAACGGCGCGGCTGGCTTGTTGTGTGGCGGCGGGCATCCTGTTGGCATTCTCCATCGCCGGAACGCTGGTGTTCAAGGTCCTGGGCATTACCATGCCTGCTTTCCAAATCGCCGCGAGCATCGTGCTGCTGCTCGTTGCCCTGGACATGCTGCGCGCCCAGCGCTCGCGTGTGCAGGAAACTCATGAGGAAACGAAAGCCGGGACGGAGAAGACGGACATCGCCGTCACGCCGCTGGCGATACCGATGCTGGCGGGACCGGGGGCGATTTCGACGACGATTCTGCTCCAAAACGAGGCGAAAGACGTTCCCCAACATATTGCGCTTTACTGCTGCATCCCAATGGTTTTGCTGGCGAGTTACATTATCCTGCGAATTGCGGCTCGCGGGGCCCGCCGATTGAACCCCATCGCGATGAGCATCGCCGCCCGCATCATGGGATTGCTGCTGGCGGCGGTCGCCATCCAGTTCATGCTCAATGCGATCAAAGCCTTTCGATTGGAATTGATTTCGACACCGGCGATGTGAATTCAATCCCCGTGCATGCCCGATTCGTGGCTCGGCTCCGGCGGAGGGGCGGAATATCCATTGGCGATGGACACTTATGAGCGCTCCGAAACGCATTTCCACCGACGGTGAACAGAGTTTCGTTCACAAACCCTTTGACGCCCTGTCGAGCGAGGGGCTTCCACCCGGGCCTGAAAGTCCGCCGGCGAAGTCCGCGCAGCCTACCGCGACAAAACCGCCGCGGAAAAATCGCGGCCGCGTGGACATCATCCGGCAGACGGCCGGGCGGGGTGGCAAGACCGTGACGGTCGTGCGGGGTTTTGTCGGCATTGGGCTGGTGGAGAAGGAGCAACTGGCCAAGGCGATGCAGAAGGCGTGTGGCACGGGCGGGACGGTGAAAGGGGGGCAGATCGAGATTCAGGGAGACAAGCGGGCGGAGGTGGCGCGCATCCTGAGCGAGGCGAACTTTCGACCGGTTTTTGCGGGCGGGTAAGAAGGAGGTTAGTTCGTCGGGACGAACCCGTGAACCCGCTTCTCCGCTTCGGCGATCTGTTCCGCCGTCATTGACTTCTGCAGGCCGGCGCGGATGTCCGCGCCGTTGGTGTCACCATGCGTGGCTGCGAGCGCAAACCATTTATAGGCTTCGATGGGGTCCTTCGGCACGCCATGGCCCAGTGCAAACGCGATCGCGAGGTTGTTCTGCGCCCCGCCGTAGCCGGGCTCGGCGGCCTTGCGGTACCACGCGGCGGCGGCGGCGTAATCGCGCGGCACACCGTGGCCTTTCTCAAACATGATGCCGAGATTGTTCTCTGCGGACGCGTAATTCTGTTCCGCCGCGCGGCGGTACCACCTGACCGCCTCGGCATCATCGGGCGGCACGCCTTTGCCTTCGGCGTACATCCAGCCCAGCGTGCATTGTGCGGACGCATAATCCTGTTGCGCGGCCTGGCGAACGAGCTTCAAGGCCTCGGAAAAATCCTGGGGGACGCCTTTGCCGTCCAGGTAAAGACCGGCCAGGTTGTTTTGCGCCGACGCGTAGTTTTGGTCGGCGGCTTTGCGGAACCACTTCACCGCCTCGTTGTAATTCTGCGACACGCCCCTGCCTTGGACGTATAATTCCCCGAGGTTGTCCTGGGCCTCCGCATAGTTCAACTCGGCCGATTTGCGCAGCCAGCGGAAACCTTCGGCCAGATTCTGCGACACGCCTTTGCCTTCGATGTAGAGCATGCCGAGATAGTTTTGTGCGGAGCTGAAATTCTGGTCGGCCGCCTTGCTCAGCCAAAGCACGGCTTGTTTGTAATCCTGCGGGACTCCTTTGCCCTCCGCGTACATCCACGCCAGATTTCTCTCGGCTGAAGCATCGCCTTGCTCGGCCGATTTTTGAAACCACTTGACCGCCTCTCCGAAATCGGCAGGGACATCGCGCCCGTTCCGATAGGCGAGCCCCATGGCATTTTGAGCCTCGGCATCGCCGCGTTCCGCCTTGCCCCGAAGTTCGTCCAGGGCGGAGCTTTGCGCGCGGAGGATTGCGGTGGCCAGAAACAAGACGAGCAGGGCACAACCGACGCTGGCGAAGTGTGTCCGGGCAGGGCGCCTGCGGGCGATGGGGCGCACGTTGTCGAAAGCCTCCTGGCTCATCGCCGCAGACCAGGACGCACTTTCCATCATCATCTGATTCGGCACAGCCTTCATATTTGGGATAGTAAAACACGATCCGGCGCAGGCAACCCGAAAATCCTGTCCCTGTCTCCCGATCGGCCGTGAAAGGAACACCGGACTGGAGGGTCCGGTGAACCGGCAAGCTGAAGAGCCTGCGCTCGATGTTCAGGCCTGAGGCCCCGACTCAGTGAATCAGTCGGAAAAACTTCTGCGAGCCGGTGATCGCGTTGGTATGAGGGCTCGTCGCGCCTGCAATCGTCGTATAAGTCCCCGATGCGAGCGGAGCCGATTGCAGGGAGAACGTCGGGTCGCTCCAAGTGATCACGGCATTAGCTCCGATCTTTTGGATGGTCAGCGGGATGCGGGTCACCGCCGGAGGACCCCAATAGACCTTGACCGCATTTGTGTTGCTCGGATCGTTCAACAGGATGCGGGTGCCGTTGTTGGGGTTAATGGAATAGAGTTCCACGCCGCCTCCGCCCAACTGGGCTTTGAAATGGAGCAGGCGCATCGGGTAAACGCCGTTGGCCTGGACGATGAACGAAAACGTCGTCTCGCTGCTGCCGCGTCCGGCATCGAACTCTCCGAGTGTCATGTTCGTGCTGCCCAGCGTGGGTCCGATGCTGAACTCGAAGCCATCATCGCTGGTGACACCGAAGGTGTAGGCGCCGGGCGACAGTTGGACGTACATCGACGCTGCCATGGCGATGTTGTTGGTTGTGCCGGAGGGAACGTCCGGATACGCGACCGGGCTTGCGAACAGGCCGGTGAAGTTGGCATCGACGGCGTAATTGATGACATTGGTTTCAGTGTAAAGCCCGCCGTTCAGGGCGAGATTCGCGTAGGGCACGAGCGTGCTGGAATTGGTGAGCGTGCCCGCCAACTGGGCAATGGCCCTGGCGACGCTCGGCGGGAAGTCCACGTTGGTGGCATTGTCATCCCCCTTGGCGACGACGAGCGAGAACCCTCGGCTTGTGAACGTGCCCGCGGGATAGGCATAGGCCGGTGGAATGACCGGGAGGGTGGCCACGTTAAATTGCCATTGATTGGTCTGTGACAACGTCCCGTCGCTGAAAACAAGCTGCAGCGTGTTCGTCCCCACAGGCATGAGCGTCGGCGTTTGATAGGTGAGAACCGTTCCGGCGGCATTGTTGCTCAGGACGAGGCTGCTGGTCACGTTGGAGGAATCCAGGAACAATTGGATGCTCGCCGGCGTCACGGCGGTCTGGCGGTTTGCGATGGTCAGGGAGACGGTCTGGTCGGGTCCGACGCTCGTCGCGCCGGGGTAGGGGAATCCGGCGGAGACATACGGGCGCAGGGTGGCGGCATTCGTGGAGGGCACGAGGATGAGGTACGTGAAATTGTAGCTGCCATCCGTGCCGATGCAGGTGAGGCGGAAAGTGTTCGTGCCGGGAGAATTGACCAGCACGGGGTTGCTGAAGAAATCATTCAACTGCACGAAGGTATAGTCCTGCACGCCGCCGGTGTTGGAGGGGCCGACAAAGGTGCCAAGGGCGGCGCGCGGCTGGTTGGACGAAGTCACAGTCGGTATCGCCAGCCGTTCCATGAGCATCACGGGGTTTGCGCCGAAGCCTGACATGCGCGCATAGACGGTACAGGTGGCGTTGCTCATGCGGCGTGTGTAATCCTCCCATTCGCCGTTCTGGATATACCCCAGGTCGTAGTCCTGGAATCCATTCAGGGCGAAGCTGTCGTGATCGAGGTCGGACGACACCTCGACCTGCGGCAGATCGCCGTTGCGATACGCGTTGACGGGGTTGGTTCCACTCAGATCGTATTCCAGATAGTCAATTCCGTTGCTGCCGATGAGGCCGAAGTAAGCCTGGTTGGGCTGCGGAGCCAGGAAATTATTAATCCAGGCACCGCTGCTGAAATTGTAATCCTCGGCTTCGATGAACTGATTCGAGGAACTCCAGGTGTCGAAGCTGAAGCTGTTGGTTGAATGGTTGCCGTTGGCGTCTGTGGCGACAATGGTTCCGGTGTAGAGCGTATTATTCTGCAAAGCAGGGTTCAGGACGACATGGACGTTCGCCGTGCCGCTGCCGGTCATCGTGAGGCTGTTCTGGCTCACGCCATTCAGAACCAGGCTGATCCCATTCGAGGACACCGTCGAAAAGGTTGAGGTGACATCAAACGAAAACTGGCTTGGGGAGGACACGTAAATGGAATTGTTGGCGGGCTGCAGGTTGGCGATGTCCGGAGGCGTCAGCGAGGCGGACTCGATCGCCATGGAATTGAAAACCTGGTCACCGGCCGTTTGCAGGGCGAACAGAGAGACACTATCGATCGTTCCGGAGCCGGCCAGCGTCATGTTGTCAAAATTGGTGAGCGTGACTCCACTGGCGCTTTTGACGACCAGGCGATACGTGTTCGCCGTGAGCAAGGTGAAGTCGAGCTCCAATGGATTGCTGGCGAAGGGGATCCCAGCGTAAACGACGCCGCTGCCGTCGTCGATCACAAACGAATCCGAGCCGCCGCCGGCGTAATAGAATCCAAACCGGTTTCCGGTAAGGAGGTCTCCGGTGGAATTTGTGGCATCGCCGTTGCGCAGGCTGAACCCGCCGACGGAGTTCGGACTGGTCGTGGAGATGCCGTAGGTCTGCCACTTGATCTTGAACACCGTGGCGGGGGCCAGCGAGTTGCTGAACCCGCGGTAGGCGACGGCGGCGTTGTTGAGGCTGCTGCCGTTTGCATAAATTCCCCAGACATTGCCATTGGTTGATGCGATGGTGCCACCGTGACCGATGAAGAATCCCGTGTAACTGGTTGGCGGGAACGTGCCCGTTTGATCCAGCGTCCACGGCCCGAATCCGGAGCCCAGATTCATGCCGTTGGTCCATGTGGTGTAAAGCGTGGCGTCATCCTGGGCATAAATCTGCGCGGAAGTCCGGGGGGCCTGAACGCAGAAGAGCGTCGCGGCTGCAATCCCCGCCAGCAGGCTAAAGTGTGAGGTGAGCTTCTTCATGGGAGTCTTATCAGTTATTGAATCAGGTTACTGTCACAATTCTTCGTGTGAGGCGCATAGTAGATGTACTCGACGTGGGCGCGCAGAATCTACCGCATGTTTGTGCGGTAGCAAAGTGCGGTGGAAAGCGTTGACAATAACACGGTCTGAATTATTCGTTGGATGAAGCACTTTGTTCAAGCGATTCAATGCCATGTGCAGCACGTCACTCACGAACCGGCGCAGAGAACAATCAGGACGCAACGGGACTGCGCTCGCGGCTGTCAGCTCCCCATGAAAACAGTGGAACATGGAATCCAACCGATGCGCCCCGGACACCCGGGCCGCGCCGACTCCGGCGGACCGGACACTTTGAACAGGCGGGCCTTCACACTGATTGAGCTGCTCGTCGTCATCGCGATCATCGCCATCCTGGCGAGCCTGCTGTTGCCGGCGCTGAGCGCCGCCCGGCAGAAGGCGGAACGCATCGCGTGCCTCAATAACCAGCGACAGTTGACGCTGGCGTGGACGATGTATTCCGACGACAACGCCGGGCGGTTGCCGCCGAACGCGGCTCTGAGCGGCGGCGCGACGAACAGTTGGGTGAACGGGCAAATGAAATGGGACTTTGGTTTTGGCCCTCCCTGGGCCCAGAATTATGATGTCACCCTGTTGACGGGTTCCCTGCTTGGGCCCTATTCCAGCCGTTCCACCAGGATCTACAAGTGTCCCGGAGACAAGGTCAATGGCAAGTCCGGTCCGCGGTTGCGGAGCATCTCCATGAACGGGATGATGGGCGGTTATAGTCCCGGAGACGCGGCTTCCATCAATTCGCCGGGTTTTCAGCTCTATCTCAAGTTGAGCGACATCAACAAACCCAATCCCTCTCAGGCCTGGGTGTTCATCGATGAACACGCCGACTCGATCAACGACGGCTTTTTCCGGGTGAACATGAGCAACATCAGCGCGTGGCAGGACATTCCGGCCAGCTACCACGGCGGCGGCGGCGCGCTTTCCTTCGCGGACGGCCACGCGGAAACCAGGAACTGGTCGGACACCTCCATCCGAAACCGGCCGGTCAGCAAGACGGCATACACTCCCCTGAGCGCCATCGCCAAGCCGAACACGGACCTGCTGTGGTTGCAAAGCTGCACCACCACGACCCAGTAGTCCGAGGATTTCAAATTTCAAATTTGAAATCCGATCGGCGCCCAATGCCGTTGCAAACCATTATCTGCCGCTTTGGCGGATGGTTTCCCGCAATTCCTGATTGAAGGCGGTTGCCCGGCCCAATTCTTCCAGCGACAGGTGCATGCGGTACCGCCAGTAATTGCTCGGATTGCCGGGCACGTTGATCCGCTCGGCCGCAGGGTCCGGCCGCCGCAGTTTTGCGTCCATCCCCAGCAAATCCTGCAACTGGAAGATGCTCCACATGGCGGGAGAATGGAGGTGTTGAACGACGATGGCCTTGTTGATCCACGGCTCGCAGTGCGCCGGCGCCGGACCGGCGTGCCCCAGTTCGCGGTTGAAAAAGGTCTGCGTGCGGCCGCGGTCTTCCTCCCACCAACCGCGAATGGTGCTCATATCGTGAGTCGAAGGCGTGACCACGCTGAGGTAAGGCGCGTCCTGGGGGCGGGAGAAATCGCGGTGAAGTTCCTTGGGCATGCGCTGGGTTTCGAGGCTCAACAAACCCAATTGCTTCATCACCTCCGGCACGCAGTCCGGCACCATCCCCAGGTCTTCCCCGCAGACGAGCATGCGGGTGACACGCTTCAACGCCGGGAGTTTTTGCATGGCTTCACTCCTCCAAAAGTCGTTCTGCCGGCGGAAAAAATAATCCACATACAATTCCCTGAGTCCCGCCTGCGCGTGAGGTGGCAGGTTCCGGAAGGAGGAAGTGTCCTCCATCCCAAATCGGAAATGAAAGCGCTGTCCCGGCGGGCTTTCGTCCTCGAACAGGATCAGGCTGCTGATCAAATCGTACAGGCCGGCCTTGATCCTCGCGTTGCGTTCGTTGTCTTCCAGTCCGGCGAAGTGGCGCTCGACCCGGCGTTGCGTTGCAAACCCGGGTTTCAGGGAGTAACTCCCCGTGCCGTCCACGGCCAGGAACTCATGCGTCGCCGCCTCGCAATCCCTGCCAAAAACATCCCTTAATACCGCGCCGGTGATGTACGGCCGCGTGAATCTGTCGCGGTCGAACCCGATTCCCCGGCGGCTGAACTCGCCGGCCTCCACTGGAATCGCCGGCACGAAATGGCCCAGGATGCCTTCCACGGCATCCGCTGGAACGCTCCAGATGCGAAAAAAGCCCAGGATGTGATCGATGCGAAACGCGTCGAAATAACATCCCATCTGCTCGAAGCGCCGTTTCCACCAGGCGAAGCCGTCCTGTTTCATGCGCGGCCAGTTGTAGGTGGGAAAACCCCAGTTCTGGCCCTTGGTGGCAAACGCATCGGGCGGCGCGCCCGCCTGGACGTCCAGGTGATACAACTCGGGCTGCTCCCAGACATCGGTGCCATCGCGATAGACGCCGATGGGAATGTCGCCTTTAAGAATGAGACCCTGCTCGTGAACGTACTCCACCGCTTCCCGCAACTGGACGTGGAGGTGATATTGGATGAAATAGTTCAACGCGATGTCGTCGGCCGCCGCCGGATCCTCCGCCCCCAACGCGGCGACCTCCTCCGCCCGATACCGGCGGCAGGCCGGCCATTGGTTGAAATCCGACGTGTTGTATTTGTCCCGCAGATGGCAGAACGCGGCGTAGGGTTCGAGCCAATGCCGGTTGCGCGCGAAAAACAGTCGATACTCTTCGCTCGCGAACGTCTTCTGTTTCTGCGAGGGAAAGATCTGTTTGATGAAATCGAACTTGGCCTTGGCGACGGCGGCATAGTCCACGGCGTCGAGGGCATTCAATCGCTGCCGCTCCCGCTCCAGTTTTCGCAACAGGCGCTTGTTGGGGCCTGCGGTCAGCCGATCGAGATTGAGATAGATCGGGTGCAGGGCGAAGGCTGAAATCGCCGCATACGGATAAGAGTCCATCCACGAATGGGTGGCGGTGGTGTCGTTGATCGGCAGGACCTGGATCAGTTTCAACCCCACCTGTCTGCCCCAATCGGCCAGCGGTTCGAGATCGGAAAATTCCCCGACGCCGAAGCTCTTCTCGCTGCGCAGGCTGAACATCGGGATAGCGACGCCCGCGCCTTTCCAGGTGTTCGCCGGCAGCACGACGAATCCGTCGTTCACAAGGGTGTGCCTGCCGGGGGCGATGGTGTTGTGTAATATCCGGTTAGGGCCGTCCTCATAGCGGACCAGTGTCTGCCGGTCGAGATCGTACACTCCGTATTTGTAGGCGAAGGGGAAGGATTGGCCGGTGAGATCCAGTTTCGCGCGGAGAAACTTCTCCCCGCCATGCCGGTTCAGGAGGAGCGGTCTGTCCGTGCGCCAGTTGCCGAGGGCGGCGCCCTCACCCAGGAGACAGAGGGTCTGGGCCTTTCCCAGCAGGGGCGCCTTCACCTTGAATGTGTGGGTCGGCGCGGGCGGGGCAGGGGACCGCACTTCGGTCTGGTTGGCCTTCAACAACACCTGGCTGAACGGCTCGGTATAAAAGGCATTCTCGTAAAAGCCCGCGTGATTCCACGAATCCACGACCAGCAGTTCCTTGTTCTCAAAATCCGCCGGCTCGATGACGCCGCCATGGTCCCAATCCTGGATGATGGAGCCGTCCGTATTGCGCAGGACATAGTTGTAGGCGATCCAGACATTGGCCGCCGCGGCTGCGTCCACCCCGACGCTGGTCTGCCAGAAATCCGGGTTCAGATATTCCAGGGGAAGGGTACCCCCGGGTCCTGCGTCGCCAGGTGACTCACGCCCGGCATCCAAAAACAGGGACTGTCCGAACGTCGTGTGAAAGCGCAGTTGGAAAATGAGTTTCATCAGTTGACAGCAGCGTCGCTTCTCTTCGGCGCAGTCTAATGGCGGCGCGTCTCCCGCGCAACGAGGCAGTGCCTCGCGGGTGCGAATTGACCGGGCGAAATTCAAACGCTAGTCTGTCGATCGACCAATGACCCGCATCCATCGACACACTTCGCGCCTCGTGCTGTGCGGCTATTTGCTCGGAGCGGGCCTGTCGAGATCCGCCGACGTTCCGTCCACGAACGCGCCGACGGTATTGCCGGAAGTTACTGTGGTTGGCCATACCCGGCCGGGATCCCTCACCTCTCCGACTCTGGATCAGGCCGACGAGCAGAAGGAGCAGGTGCCCGGCGGCTTCACCACCAGGGGAACCGGCGAGATGGACCGGGGGCGGGCTTCCAATTTTCAGGATTTGCTTCAGGGCGTTCCGGGGGTGACCTTGCAGACCGAGAACGGCATGGAGGTCAGCAAGGTTTCCATTCGCGGCTCGGGGATTTTTTCCGAAGACGAGCCCCTGGGAGTGGCATTCCTGCTCGACGGGTTTTCTTTCAACCAGGGTGACGGTGAAGTGATCCTGGAGGATTTCGACCTGGGCGCCATCCAATACGCGGAGGTGTTCCGCGGCGCGAACGCCTTCAAATATGGAGCGATCACCCTCGGCGGCGCGGTCAATCTTGTTTCACGCACCGGCTATGACGCCGATCCGTTCTCGGTCCGCGTCGAGGGAGGCAGTTATGGATTCATGCGCAGCCAGGCGAGCTCGGGCGGGGTCGAGGGTCCGGTGGATTATTTCGTTTCGGTCACGGGACGCGCGCGGGACGGTTATCGCCAGCATAGCGCCGAGAACACGGAGGATGTGGCCGGCAACCTGGGCTGGAGAATTTCCGGAAACCTCGAGAACCGTTTCTACCTGACGGTGGCCCGGACGGATCGCCTGCTGCCGGGCGGGGTGACCCAGGAACAAATGGAGCAGGATCCGCGGCAGGCGGAACCGGAAGCGGCCACCCAGGATTTCAACAAGGATTGGTATTACCTGCGGCTCGCGGACAAAATCAGTTTCAAGACGGATGGCGAACAGGCCGACGCCGGGGTTTACTGGTGGCACCGGAATCTGCTGACGCGTGGCCTCTTCAATACCAATTCCCCCGACGGCATCCAGGCGTATTATTCCGACAATCTGGGCCTGCTCCTGAACTCCGTCACCCGCGGCGAAGTCTTCGGGCGGCAAAATCTCTTCACCATCGGCGTCGCGCCCGCGGTGGAGCGGGAAGTGGATTGGAACTTCCAAAACCTTTCCGGCAACGCGGGAGCGACCACCGCGCACGACGCGGAGTTGTCCATCAACGTTCCCCTGTATGCCGAAGACCAGCACTACGTCACCGAGCAGCTCTCGCTGCTCGCAGGCATCCAGGCTGTTTACGCCGAGCGTCGGTTCAGCGATTATTTCAACCGCACGCCCGTCGGCGACCAGTCCGCCAACGCTGTTTTTCGGGGATTGAATCCCAAAACGGGCGTCATGTACGAGTTCGACCCCGAGATCCAAGCATTCGCCAACTTCAGCCGCAGCTTCCAGCCGCCGTCCTTCGACAACATGGTCGATTTTGGGGATGGCCCCGGCGACAGCCTCGTGTTTACGCCGTTGGAGCCGCAGGACGCCTGGACCGCGGAGGTGGGAACACGCGGCGAACGCGGGCGGTTTGGCTGGGAATTGGCGCTCTACCGCTCCTGGGTCCGCGACGAGCTCCTCGACGTCAACAACGCACAGGGTGTGGACCGTGGAGCCGTCAATGTGGGCCGGTCCCATCACCAGGGGATCGAGGCGGAACTGGACCTCGATCTGATGAAATCGCTTTTGGTGAGGAAAGACCGGAATCCGGCGGCCGACCGGCTTGTGCTCCGGCAAACCTACACCCTCAACGATTTTCACTTCGACGACGATCCGGTCTATGGAAACAATCGCATCGGCGGGATACCCATACACCTGTACGACGCGAACTTGATGTATGAACATCCTTCCGGTTTCTACGCGGGGCCCAATCTCCAATGGAACATCACCCGCTATCCGGTGGACCACGCAAACACGCTTTATGCCGATGCCTACGCGCTGGTCGGGTTCAGGGTCGGGTTCGAGTCCAGGAAAGGATTCTCTGCGTTCTTCGAGGCAAAGAACCTGGGCGACAAACGTTACGCTGCTTCCGTGAACCCAATCCCGGATGCGCGCACGGCGGACGGTCCCATCGAGATTTTTCATCCCGGAGACGGTCGGTCATTCTACGGCGGCGTGTCGTGGAAGTGGTGAGGCTGTTCTTTCAACCGAGCGACTCTCAGTCTAGAGTTTCCGAGTAAGCCGTGCACTCCATGCTGCTCGGAACTTCTTCGAAATCCGGCTTCACCCACTTCTCTTCCTTAGATGTATTCATGCGGTAATCCTATATTGTCCATGCATTATACAAGAAATAGCCGCTTATGCAAGTGATTAATGATTAAAATGCATTGTTCCAGGTCGTTGTGCGACCTAGACTTTCCGCATGCGAATACGGTTGCTCGGCACCGGTGCCGGCGGCGGCGTGCCCCAGTGGAACTGCAATTGCAAGGTCTGCCGCGAAGCCCGCGCCGGAGCCGGCCGCGTCCGGCCCCGCACCCAGTCGTGTGTGGCCGTCACCGCGGACGATCGGCGCTGGTTTCTCCTGAACGCATCCCCCGATATTCGGGCGCAAATCGAGGGTTTCCCGCCCTTGCATCCCCCCGCCGGAGTGAACCGCGGGTCGCCTGTCGAGGGGGTGCTGCTCACCAACGCGGACCTCGATCATACACTGGGTCTGTTTCTGTTGCGTGAAGGGGACCGGCTTCGAGTCCATGCCACCGCGGCGGTCCGGCGATCCTTGACCGAAGGACTTTCCCTGACGGGGACGCTGGAAGCGTTTTGCGGGCTGGAATGGATTCAGCCGCCCGCCGACGCCGGTCCGCTGGCCTGTCGTGACGGATCGAAGAGCGGATTGCTGTATCGGGCGTTCGCAGTGGCGGGGAGTCCGCCCCGGTTCATGCGGGACCGCGTCGAGGCGTCGGACGGCGGCACGGTGGGATACCTTCTCCGGGATGAGCGGACCGGCGGACGCTTGCTTTTCCTGCCGGACGTCGGAAGAATCGATGACGCCCTGGCGCGATTGCTGCCGGAATGTGATGTGCTCCTGTTCGACGGGACGTTCTGGTCGGAGCACGAGATGCAGGAGCGGGGCGCGGGCCATCACCCGGCATCGCACATGGGCCATCTCCCGATTTCGGGAGCGGGCGGCAGCTTGAAAGTGCTGGCGGAAACGAAAGTAAAAAGCAGAATTTACATTCACATCAACAATACGAATCCCATCCTGCTCGAAGACTCGCCGGAGCGCGCCGCCGTGACGGCGGCGGCCTGCGGGATCGGCTGGGATGGAATGGAAATCTCACTCTGAATGGAACCCGGCCTTTGGGACAGACCGACTTTTGCCGAGCGCCTGCGCGAAGTGGGCACTCGAAGTTATCATCACAAACACCCGTTCCACGTGCTGATGAACGAGGGCAAACTGGGGCCTGATGCGATCCGCACCTGGGTGGCCAACCGCTTCTATTATCAGCAGAACATCCCGATCAAGGACGCCGCCATTATTTCCAACTGCCGCGTTCCCGAAGTGCGCCGGGGCTGGTTGCACCGCATCATCGACCACGACGGCACGCGGGAGGGAGAAGGCGGAATCGAAGCCTGGTTGAAACTGGGCGGGGCTTGCGGCATTCCCCGATCCGAACTTCTGGAGGAGCGACACATTCTGCCGGGCGTTCGCTTTGCGGTGGATGCGTACGTGAATTTCGCCCGAACGAAACCCTGGCCGGTGGCCGTGGCCTCTTCGTTGACCGAATTGTTCGCGCCGGACCTGATGGCCCAGCGACTGGCCGCGTTCGAAAAACATTACACCTGGATCGACGCCTCCGGACTGGACTATTTTCGCCGACGCCTGACTCAGGCCCGGGTGGATTCAGAGGAAGGCCTCCAATTGACCTTGTCCCATTGCAACACCCGTTCCCTGCAGGACGAAGCGGTGCGCGCGTTGTCGTTCAAGTGCGATGTGCTCTGGGTGATGCTGGACTCGATCCAAGCCGCCTGCGACAACCCGGCCCGCTCAGGTGCCGCGTGACTTTCCGCGGCCTTACGGACCGCGACTGTNNCGGCGGACACAGCCGCGCTCCGGTGTGAGTGTTGACCGCACTTCCAGTCGTATCGAAGCCTTACTTTCCTTGATTCGGCCCGGTTCCTGCCGTATCCTGCGGCCATGATCCCGGATGCCATACCGGCCGGCGCGCGCCCGAAAATCGCCGCGCGCGCCCGCCTGCACACCGACAAGATCAGCGGCAAGCGCGTCCTGCTTTATCCTGAAGGTGTGCTGATGTTGAACCCCACCGGTGAGGCCATCGTGACGCTTTGCACGGGGCGCGCCACCCTCGAGGAAATCGTGAACAACCTGGCGGCTAGATATGAGACGTCTCCGGAGGCGATCTCTGCCGATGTGACGGAATACCTGAATCGCATGCGCGCCCGGAACCTGCTGGAGTTTGTGGATGCAACCCCGGCGAATGCATGAGCCGTCCCGTGCCCAGGCCGTTCAGTTTGCTGGCGGAAGTGACGCACCGCTGCCCGTTGCATTGCCCCTATTGCTCGAATCCCATGCAATTGGCCGACCCGGCGCGGGAACTCACTACCGCAGATTGGGTGCGGGTCTTCGGACAGGCGTCGGAAATCGGCGTCCTCCAGGTGGGCTTGTCCGGCGGCGAACCCTTGCAGCGCGCGGATCTTGTCGAACTGGTCGTCGCGGCCCGCGCCGCGGGACTGTATTCCAACCTGATCACCAGTTCGGTCGGACTCACACGCCGTCGCGCCGAGGAATTGAAGCGAGCCGGCCTGGACAGCATCCAGATCAGCTTCCAATCCGACGACCCATCGCAGGCCGATCGAATCGCCGGCGCTTCCGCCCACGCCGGCAAGCTTGAGGCCGCGCGGATGGTTCGCGAGCTCGGCCTGCCGCTGACGGTGAACGTGGTGTTGCATCGCGGCAACATCGCGCGCCTGGAACAGATTATTGCCCTGGCGGAGTCCCTGGGCGCCGAACGCCTGGAATTGGCCAACACCCAGTATTACGGCTGGGCCTTCGCGAACCGCAGCGCCCTGCTGCCCACGCGCGAGCAGGTCGAGCGCGCGGCTCGGATCGCCACGGCCGCGAAACAGCGCCTGTTCGGCAAGATGGAAATCCTCTTCGTCATTCCCGACTACTACAGCGATCGACCCAAACCCTGCATGCATGGCTGGGGCAACCGCCACCTCACCGTGAACCCGGCCGGCGACGTCCTGCCGTGCCCCACCGCAGGAGAAATAAAAGGCTTGAGCTTCGACAACGTCCGGTCGCGGCCGTTGGCGTGGATCTGGGCCGAGTCGGATTCCTTCAACCGCTTCCGGGGCACGGAATGGATGCCGGATCCCTGCCGCAGTTGCGAGTTCCGCGAGATTGACTTCGGCGGATGCCGCTGCCAGGCCGCGCTGTTGACCGGAAATCCGGCGGCGACGGATCCCGTCTGTTCCTTCTCCCCCCACCGCGCCGAGCTCGATGACTTCCTCCAACGCACCCAACGCAGCGCCGTGGCAGCGCCGGATGGAGACGTGGAGTTCGTCAGCGCCCGAACGTTGAAGGCCTGATTGCTCCTGGCGCGCGGCCTTCAGGCCGCTTCAGGGTCCGAGCGGGTAGAGACGAAACGATTGAACTGTGGGCTCCCGAACGATGAAACGGCCTAAACGCCGCACTCCGGCCTGTTCGCAATCGGAGACAGTGTTCGGATGCGCCCAGGGGCGTCAGGCGCAACAGATGTTGCTTGCGCTCCAACAATACCAGACTAGTTTGAAGACGTGTTCCGAAGGTTGGGCCATGTCGCGCTGATCCTTGCTGTGCTTGCGGCGAGCGGCCTGCATTGGAATCTGCTCCAGACAGTTGCGTGGACGACGATGCTGGCGGACCATCTCTGCACGGCCTCCTTCGGCGAGGCAATTGAGAAGACGTTTGACGGCAAGCATCCTTGCTGTCTCTGCAGGCAGATCGCCGCCGGAAAGACAACAGAGAAGAAATCGGATTTCTCCAGCTCATCAAAGAAACTGGAATTCATCGCCGGCGGATTGGTCCTCGTGTTCAACCCGCCTCAAGCATTCACTCTGCTGACGGACAGGAACTGTGCTTCCCACGAACGGGCGCACAAACCTCCGACGCCTCCCCCTCGCGATTTCTTCGCCTAGTTCACCCCCGTTTTTATTCGCGCTTCGTTGGCGCGTGTTGGTGTTTTCCTTTAACCTGAGGCCTGCGTGTCGCGGCACCTCGCAACTTTGAAATTTTGATATGACATTTTTCAGAAGAATCAATGCCATTGGCCTGTCCTCATTCCTGGCTGTGATCCTGGCGCCCGAACTTTGCCGCGCGTGCGCCTGCGGCTGCGGCGTTTTTGACGTCGGCACGAGCTCCATGTTCCCCGAAGGGGAGGGCGGGACGCTCTATCTCGAGTACGATTACCAGGACCAGACACACAATTGGAGCGGATCCTCCCGGGCTCCCGCCGCAAATAATGACGACAAGGAGATCCGGACACACTTCGTCACGGTGGGCCTTGAATATATGTTCAATCGCCAATGGGGCATGCAGTTGGAAGTCCCCTATGAAAACCGGTACTTCAAAACGAGCGGCGGCGCCTCGGGCAATGACATCGTGTCGCTCAATTGGGGCGATCTGGGGGACATCCGGGTGAAAGGCATTTACACCGGCTTCTCGGACGATCTCTCCACCGGAGTCACCTTTGGCTTCAAGCTGCCGACGGGCAGTTATACCTTCAATGATGCCTTCAACGACGTCGATCGAGACACGGAGATCGGGACCGGCAGCACCGATGTTCTCCTCGGCGGCTATCATCGGCAGAATCTGACGTCCGACTTTCGCTGGAATTGGTTTGCGCAGGGTGAATTGGACCTGCCGGCGCTGACGCGGAACGACTATCGTCCGGGCATTGAATTGGATGCCGCCGCCGGGATTTACTACAGCGGCTGGCGGCTCGGCAATGTGAAGATCTCGCCGGTCGCCCAGGTCATCGGCTCGGAACGGACCCGTGACACTGGCTCCGCGGCGTCCAATCCCGTGGCCTCCGGCTACCAGCGCATCCTGCTGTCTCCGGGGATCGAGCTGCACCTGCATCCGATGATGCTTTACGCGGACGTCGAGTTGCCCGTTTATGAGCACGTCACGGGAAACCAGGTGGTGGCGCCCGCGCTATTCAAACTGGTCGTGAGCTTTCAGTTTTGATCGCGCGACGGAACGAGGATCTCCCGGATTACAGCGTTCGGCGGAACAGCATCGTGGCGGCGACCATGGTCAGCACGGTAAAGGCGGTCAGGTAGGCGAGATCCGGGACGATCGCGGCCAGCCCGGTGTTTTTGAGCAATAACTCCTTGAAACCGTGCACGGCATAGGTGAAGGGGTCGATCACCGTGATGACTTTCATCCAGGTGGGAAACGCCTGGGTGGGATACACCGCGCCGCTCGGAAAGAACAACACCGTGTTGAGGACGCCGAAAATGGCCCGCGGCACCAGCGGATCGCTGACCCGCACCATCAGCAGAAACATCATGCTGATCAACGCCAACGCCGTCACAATCACGAGCAACAGCATCCGGAACATGCGCAGCAGGTTGAACGGGTCGGGAATCCCCGCGATGAGCGATCCGCAGGTCATCAGGACCACGCCGGCGATGATGGCCTTGGCCGCGCCGGCGAAGTTGAATCCCACGATCAGCTCGAACTTGCGGATGGGGGTGACCAGGTAGCCCTCATGCAGGCCGCGCGCCTTGTCATCGATGTAGATGATGCCTCCGCCGATCATGGCCGAGACGAAGATGGCCAGCGCGATGGTGCCGGGCAGCAGATACTGGATGTAGGGCACGTAAGGATAGATCTCAACCACCGAAAGCTTCGCGGCCGGTGAAAGGCGGGGTGGCAGCCGCGTCTGGTTGTAGGGCACGAGCAACTGGGTGAGCGTTCCCTCCATGGCCGACGAGGAAAACTGGTCCGTGTTGTCCTCGATCAACGCCACGCGGGGATTGGCTCCCGCAAGCACTTTTCGCGAAAAGTCGGGAGGGATGTTCACCACCCCGTTGATTCTGCCATTGCGCAAATCCGCAATGGCAGACGCCACGTCACTGTAGGCGATGGTGTCGAATGTGGCGGCGTTGGCCGCCACGGCCTGAAACATCTCCTTCAACTTCACGGCCGGCACACCGTGGTCCTGGTCCACCACCCCGATTTGAAGGTGCTTCACCTTCCCGCCAAACGCATAACCCAACACCACCAATTGCACCAGCGGCAGGATCATCGACACTATAATCAACGTCGGGCTCCGCCGGAACCGGCGGAGGTCGCGCTCGACGATGGCCCAGATGCGATGCATGTCAGTTCCGCTGTCTCACCCGCGTTCGTGCAGGAATTCGGTGCTGTAAACCGCCGAGGTTTGCAGCGAGTCGCGCAGTTGGTGCCCCGTGTAGTGCACGAAAACATCGTCGAGCGTCGTGCTCTGCACGGACAGCGATGTGACGGTGATCCCCGCGCGTCGGGCCGCTTCCATCAGCTCGACGGTGGTGCGGGGGCCGTTGTGCGAGGAAATGCGAAAGAGGTGGTCGTCGGCCTTTACTTCCACCGCATCGGGCAACGATCTCAACGTTTCCAGCCACCCCTCGGGCACGGCCGAAACGCCGACTTCCACGATGTTTTTCCCCGGAATCGACGCCTTGAGCTTCAAGGGCGAATCCAGCGCCGCCAGCTTGCCGTGATCCACAATGGCGATGCGATCGCACAAGCGGTCGGCTTCATCCATGTAATGCGTGGTGACCAGGATCGTCAGGTCCTGCTCGCGCTTCAGTCGCGACAGCATCTCCCACACGGCCACTCGTGAGACGGGGTCCAGGCCGGTCGTGGGTTCATCGAGGAAGAAAATCTTCGGCTCGTGCACCAGTCCTCGGGCGATCTCGAGCCGCCGCCGCATGCCGCCTGAGAATAGCTTTACCGGTTTGTCGGCCCACTGAGTCAGATCCACCGCGGCGAGCAGATCCCGAATGATGCGCCGGCGTTTCTCGCGAGGAATGCCATAGAGCTTGGCGAAAATTCCCATGTTCTCCTCCGCGCTCAGGTCCAGGTCCGATGTCATCGCCTGCGGGATGACGCCGATGGACTGGCGGACGTCGTTGGCGGCACGGACGACGTCGAATCCGTTGACGCGCGCCGTTCCGGAGGTGGGCAGGACCAGCGTCGTCAGCATGCGGATGAGCGTGGATTTGCCGGCCCCGTTCGGTCCGAGCAGGCCGAAGACTTCCCCGTGACTCACGCTGAAGCTCAGCGCGTTCACGGCGCAGAAGTCGCCGAAACATTTGGTCAGATTTTCAACTTCGACGTCCAGCATGGCGTTGTCCGTGACGATGGGTCCGTGTCGAGCCGGCTAAAACGCGCGCCGCTGCGTTCCCAACGGCATGGTGACATACGCCGTCATCCCCACCGCCAAGGCGCGGTCGCTGTTGTCGCAGCGCAGGCGGATTTCAAAGGTCTTGATGTCGCGTTTGGTGCGGCTCACGTCGCGCTGCGTGGCATAGTCGGCATCCACACTCCGATAAAACACCGTCCCCTCCCGCCGCGCGCCCGAAGGCAGCCGCACGGACAGCCGGTCGCCGAGCCGGATGCGGTCGATATAAGTCTCTTCCACGTCGGCGCGCACCCAGAGATCGTCCGGGTTGATCAAGGTGACGATGCCTTGGCCGGGGTTCACCACCTCGCCCGGAAGGGCGGCCCGCACATCGACAACGCCATCGATCGGCGCGTGGATCTCGGTGTAATCCAACTGCACCTTCGCCTTGTCCTTCTGCGCGCCTGCGGCGGCCAGGCGATGGCGGGTGGCTTCGAGAGCGGCCCGGCGGCTGCGGACCTGGTCGGTGTTCGACCTGGCCAGGGCCACCGCGGCTTGCGCGGCCTCTGTTTGTTTCCGGAGCGATTCCACGCGCGCCTGGGCGCCTTCGTAAGTCGTTCGGGCCTGATCGTTGGCTTGTGCGGACTCGACCCCCTGCCGGTAAAGGCCGTCCAGACGCCTGAAGTTCAGGCGGGCGTTCTCCTGGTCGGCTTGCGCCTGCGTGACCAGCGCCTCGGCCGCCGCCAGATTCGCCTGCGCCTGCCGGATCTGGTTGCTCGTCTGCGCTTCCTCATATTCCAAATCGGCTCTTGCCTGTGTCACCTGCTGCGCGGATTGCTGTTCGCTGCTCGCATAATACGCCAGGTCGGCCTCCCACTCCCGGGGTTGAATCAGCGCCAGCAGTTGGCCGCTCCTGACCACGTCGCCTTCCTTGACCCGCAACTCCTGCACACGTCCCTGGATTTCAGAACTCACGATCACGTCGTCGGTGGTCACAACGCCGGTGAGGGTGATTTCGCGCGTCCGGGGACTGAAGACCCAGCAAAGCACGATGACGATCCCCGCGATGATCAGCCCGAGAATGAGTTTTCTTCGTTTCATGTGAGAGGAGCCTCCGGATTCCGGAACAGGCCATGCCGGATGAATTTGAGGACCTGCTCTTTGCGTCGTTTGAGGTTGGCCGCCTCGTAAGCGTCCGAGTGTCCCAGCAGTTGGAGGACGGGCGCGGCGGAGAAATAGAACACGATCAGGGCGACGATGGAGATGGCGGTGTGAACGCGATCGGCGCGCCGGAACTCGCCGGAGCGCATGCCGCGCTCCAGCAACCGTCCGAACGCCTGGCTGCGCGCGACGAAATACTTGCGGACCAGCCGCCCGAGCGGTTTGCCTCCCGCCATCATCAACTGCTGGTAGAGGGCCGCGGAACGGTGGCGGGCGCTGATGAAATCGAAGTGGAGGCCGACGTAGCGGAGGAGGACGGCGCGGGCGGCCCCGGGCGCCTCGAGGACCTCCAGGGCCCGGCGGTTGAATTCCCTGAACTGATCTTCGAGGACCGCCGCGTAGAGGCGATCCTTGCTTTTGAAATAATAATAGAGGAGCGCCTTGTTGACGCCGGCCGAGGCGGCGATGGCATCGATGCGGGCGCCGGCCAGGCCGGAGTGGGCGAAGTTGCGGCCGGCGGCGGCGAGGATCGCGGCCCGCGTGCGGTCGCTGCGCGCGCGCTGTCGAAGCCGGCCTGTGAGAGGAGGGCGTTTCATAGTTAACTAACCGGATAGTTAAATTGTAAACGCCAACCCGCCGGTGTCAAGTTCCTGTCTCCAGCAAACCGGGCGGAGTGCGGACAGCCAAGTCCGCGCGAATCCTGGATGCACGAGCAGGAGGGGAATTCCCGCGCACCGGATCGCGTGTCCGCCGAGGACCAGCCGCAGGAACGTGGGATCGGGATGCCAGATCAGGGGCCGAGCCGGTTCCCGGGCCCGGTGTCCCGGCCGGAGCTTCTTCCGGGATACTCCGGCTCCGCCCAGGAATGTCTTTCCTGCGGCGAACCCCGGAGGCTTTGTTCCCTCGACGCCAGTTCGTTCAGCAGGGCCTCCTCGCTTTGGTATTTCGTAAAGCCTTCCGGCGGCTCGAACAAACCCTCCGCCGGCCGATCGATCCGGACTTTCGACAAGGTGAGCGTAAATGGGACCGGCTCGTTGGTGGACTCGATCCGCAGCGCCAGACCGTTCAGGTCCCTGGCGCAAAGGAGATGGAATGCCGCCGGGCTGGCATAGCCGGCCGGGTAGGTGGCCATCGCCTCGTTGACCGGATGATCCTGGAATGGTTCCATCGGAATTGCGGAGGATTGGATCGCGGGAGGGGCGAACCGGACGGCGGACCCGACCGGCGCATAGCCTTGCAGGGCTTCGCTCAGGACATATCCCCGTCCGGCGGCTATATCCCAAATAAAGCTGAACTGACCCGGATCCGGGTGTTTCCCGGCGGACTGGCGGGGAATGGGCTCGAAGAAGAGCTTGCCCTGCCGTTCGAGGAGCTGGCCGGAAATCGTGTGAGCGCCGGCCGCGGTCGTCTGGATCGTCATGGTCGCCTGGGCGCTGAAGCCGTCCAGGTTGGTCAGAAAAACGGCGGCGGGTCCGGTCATAAACGGGGGTGGCCGTTCCAGCCATTCATCCCTGGCGCCGCCGGTGAAGCCATCCTGATGGCGGCTTCCAGCGCAGCCGCCGGTCAGGAGCGCCAAGGCCAGCCCCGAACTCAAACAAAATGCAATGCTCCGATACATGCCACGGTGACGTTGGCCCATCTTCTCAGCAATCAGGCGCGCGGTGAAGAACAATCCGATGTCCCATGCGTTCCGCAGTCGGCTGCGGTGTCGTGCCATGGGGCGGGTGCCGGGAGCCGCGTCCCGACACCTTTGCGCGCGGATTGGCGCTTGCGAAGGGCTCGATGCCGGTGTAGTTGTGCGACCCGTGTTCGACTGTCAGGTCAACGATCGGATCAGGATGGCGCTGTTCGAGCCTCCTCACGCGCGGGAATTATTCGACCTCATCGAGGCCAATCGGCCGCAACTGAGGCAGTGGCTGAACTGGCTGGATCATCGCCGCAACCCGGCGGACGTGGCCGCGTACATCGGCCTGTGTCTGCGCCAGTTTGCGGCCCACCAGGGATTCCACGCCGGCATCTGGTTCGACGGCCGATTGTGCGGCATGGTGGCTCACCATGGCATTGATTGGCCCAACCAGACCACCTCGCTGGAGTACTGGCTGGATGTTTCCCACCAGGGCAAAGGCATTATGACGGCGAGCTGCCGCGCTGTCATCGATCACTCCTTCAACACCCTTCTGCTAAATCGCGTCATCATCCGATGCGCAACCGGAAACCAGCGCAGCCGGGCCGTTGCCGAACGGTTGGGCTTCACGTTCGAGGGCATCTCCCGCCAGGCCGAATGGCTCTACGGCCGTTGCGTGGATCTGGCGGTGTATGGACTGCTGAAGACGGACAAAGTCCCCGGCTGAAAACATCCCGGCGGGAACGCCGGCCGAGCCCGGACGCTTTTCCGGGGATTAGAGGCGCGAGCAGCCGTTCGGCTGCCGGACTTCCCGGAGGACCGCCATGATTTCCTCGCGGTTGGCGGCATCGCGAAGTTTTTCGACAAACTCGGGTTGCCTGCCCAGGCCCGCCAGCTGGCACAACAGTTTGAGGTATGTGACCGCGTCGGTGGCCGGCACGGCGATCAGAAAAATCAAGTGCACCGGGCAATAGCGGCTTCCGCCCCAATCCACGGGCTTCCGCGTCCGACCGAGGGCGAATTGCAGTCTTCGGACGCCGGTGCTCCGCGCGTGGGGAAAGGCGATGCCGGTGTCGGTCGTCACGGCGGAGAGCAGTGCGTGATTGAAGGCGGCCTGATAGAAGGGCAGGGCGTCCGGCACGCAACCGTGCCGGTGCAGGAGCTGGCTCATCTCACCGAGTATCCCGGCCGTGTCACGCGCGTGCAGGTGTGGAATGATCAATTCGGACCGCGTGCAGTCTGCGAGCGACACGGATGCGGTTGTCCTGGTAATATTTTCAGAGGGCATGCGCCGCAACCTTGCGTTTCCGGGGCTTCTCCTTCTCCGCGACCCTGGCCTCCTCAAGATGATCCAGAAACGGGTTCTCCGTTTCACTGGCCAGATGCAAGTAACGTCCGCAGTTGTCGCAGATGTGGATGTCCTCCGCGCGCATCAGGTTGGCGACGACGGCGACGGGGACTCGCATATGGCAGCCGCTGCACACCTGGTTGCGGACGATCGCCACACCCCGTTTTCCACGGGCCAGGAGGCGATCGTAGTGTCCGAGGATCGGCAGCGGGATTTTGGAGCGGAGTTCCGCGATCCTTCCCTCGACATTCTTTTCTTTGAGATCGCCGAATTGGAGAGCTTGGAGATTCAGGAGGTTTTGCAGGAGTTCATTCATGGTTTTTGTGCCAATCGAAATTGTTCGTGGGACCGGCGCCGGGTTCCTTCAGATCGGCGCCGGTCCACGGTCTGTCTGTGACCTGTCAGGTCTCAGACGGAATCAATGCTGCTTCCGGGATTGGCGCCTGAAACCTTTCGCCTGCGCCGGGGCGCTTGCGGGCTGGGGCTGGGCCTGTTTTTGGGGATTGTCGCAACAGGGCGCCTTGGGCTGAGCCGTGGCGGCGGTGGCGGCGGCGGCGGGGGTATTGTTCTGTGCTGTTTCGCTCATAATAATTATTGCAGTCGTTTTTTTGTTTGGGGTGCAGTTCGATGCAACCGCTTCTTGTTTGGCAAGGACCGTACCAGGGCGGGACGGCAAACCATTAAGCGCCTGAGCACAAACTGCTTGCAGGAAAATGAGCACAATTTCGCTGCCGATTGAGGGCCGCCCAAACGGTCGATTCGAGCAATTCCTGCACGCAATTCCGCCGTTCTGTGCACCCGCACAAATGCATTTAAGGTCTCAAGCGTCGGGCGGCTGCGAAGGCTTTTCGGCCATGTCCTCCAGCAGTCCATATTGCTTGAGCTTGTATTGAAGCGTGCGACGGCTGATGCCGAGGGCCTTGGCGGCCTCCTCGCGGTTTTTTGTCACGTGCGTGAGCGTCTGGCGGATGAGCATCTTTTCGACCTCGGCTAGCGGCGTGCCGGGTCTGACGGTGAACGCCGGGAAATTGCGGTCGTAATCGCGCAAAAATTCCGGCAGGTGCCGGAGTTCCACGATGGATTCACGGCAGGTGATCGTCAGACGCTCGATCATGTTGCGCAACTGCCTCACGTTGCCTGGCCAGGGAAAACTCTGGCAAACACGCATGGCTTCCTCACTCATCCGCTTGCGGCGGCGCTTGTGTTTGGCCGTGAAATGTTCGAAAAACCGCTCGATCAACAGCGGCATGTCCTCGGCCCGCTCGCGCAGCGATGGCATGACGATGGGAATGATCTGCAGGCGATAATAGAGGTCCTCGCGAAATTTCCCGTCGGCCACCGCGGTTTGGAGGTTCTTGTTCGTCGCCGCAATGATCCGGACGTTGACCCGGATCAGATCCGAACCCCCGACCATGCGGAACGCGCCGTCCTCCAGCACGCGCAGAAGATCGCCCTGTCCCTTGGGCGACAGGTCGCCGATCTCGTCGAGGAACAGCGTGCCCCGGTCGGCCAACTGGAAGCGGCCGGGTTTGTTGGCGATGGCCCCGGTGAACGCGCCCTTCACGTGGCCGAACAATTCGGCTTCCAGCAACTGTTCGGCAAACGCGGCGCAATTGACGGAAATGAACGGCTTGTCGCGGCGCGGGCTCAACGCATGGATGGATCGCGCCGCAATTTCCTTGCCCGTCCCGCTTTCCCCCTCGATGAGCACCGTCACGTCGCTGTTGGCCACTTCCTCGATCAGCCGCGCGACCGCGCGCATGTTCTCGCTTTCGCCGATCAACAGGCCGGGAGCCGATGCGGCCTGCAGGCGCAGCCGCAGTTCGTTGTTCTCGGCCATGACGGCCTGGAATTCCAGCGCCTTTTGCACGAGCACCCGCAGCCGTTTCATGTCGATCGGCTTCGGCAGGTAATCGTAAGCGCCCTGTTTCATCGCCTCGACGGCGTTTTCGACGGTGCCGTAGGCGGTCATCAAAATGAAGAGCGTGTCCCGGCTGCGCTCGCGCACGCGATCGAGCAGTTCCATCCCGCCCAGCGCCGGCATTTTGATGTCGGAAATAACCAGATTATAGAGGCGCTCGACCACCAGTTTGGCCGCGGACACCGGATCCGTGCTTGCGTCCACCCGATAACCCTCGCGCTGCAACGCCTCCTGCAATCCGGCGCACAGCCCTTGTTCGTCGTCAACCACCAGGATTTTGACCTTCGATTTATCCACCGGATTTTTCCTTCCCGCGCAGCGGCAGCGTCAGGGTGAAGATGGCGCCGCCCCCGGCGGCGTTCCGCGCCGTCAGTTTTCCCCCATGCGCCACCGCGATTTGTTGCGCAATCCACAGCCCGAGTCCGCTTCCCTCTTCTTTTGTCGTGAAATACGGTTCGAAGATCTCGGTGAGTTTGTCCGCCGGAATGCCCGGACCGCTGTCCCGCACCCCAAAGACAATCGCGCCGTCGGCGGCCGACCTCTTCACGCTCACCTCGATGGATCCGTCGTGCTGGACGGCTTGGATTGCGTTGATCGCGAGATTCAGCAGGGCCTGGGTCAGGCGAAGCGGATCGGCCATCACGGTTGGAAGGTCCGCTTCAATCGTTTGAACGATCTGGATCGATTTGCCGGAGGCATCGGGCTGGAGCAACTCGCACACATGGGCCGCAATCTTTCCGGCCGCGACCGGTTCCAGATCCAGGGCGGAGGGGCCGGCCAGGCGCAGAAACCGTTCGACAATGCTTTCCAGCCTGTGCAACTCGCCATGGATGATTTCCAGCCGCGAGCTGAATTGTCCGCGTCCCTGAGGGACAACGGCCTCCAGATCCTCCTCGAGGAGCTGGATGTGGATGTCCAGGGAGCTGAGCGGGTTTCGAACCTCGTGGGCGAGCCGGGACAGAAGGCGCACGAGCAGGTCGCGCTTTTCTGTGGCGGCGAGTTGCGCCGCGTCCTGCCCGAGAGCCTTGGCCAGAATGTCTTCCACCTCTCGAGGATAATCAACCCCGCCGGGTTCGTCACGGCAGAACAATGCCGGGGCACAATCACTGAACGGCCTGCACCGTGCAATCGGTCCGAGTGCAGGAATTGCACGGGACGGCTCCGCGCGAGCCGGCGAAGCTCCGGGTCGAAGAATTCTTTTTGCCCTGTAAACAGGCCTGTTTAAACGGGTCGCGGCATTTTCGACTCCCATGGCACCTGTGCTGCTAAAGCCAATGAGGCAGGTACGCCTCCATGCGAAGCCGAAATCAAAACCGATTTGAATATGTCGAACCCATTTGGCAATTCCGTGACGCCGCCGACACTGTCACAACAGGTGCGGCGTGAGAAATTTAAAGTTGGCGTTTATGTGGGCCTGGCAACCGCGACCCTCCTGATCGCAGGAACGCTGATTGAGGGCTGCAACCGCCAGCCGGCTTCGGCCACCGCGGCCTCCGAGGATCCGGCCGATGCGGTGCTCGCCCCCACCAACGCATCAAACTCCACCAACACGCCGCCAGCGCAGAAGTCGGACGCGGCGTTGACTCCGACGAATTTGGCGAAGGCGCTTCCGCCCGCTCCCGAACCGGTTGGCGTCGCTCCGGTTCCGACCGCTGCGCCCGTGACTCCGAGCGGAACAGCCGCGCCCGGTTCATCGCAGATGGTTTATGTGGTCAAGCGGGGCGACACCCTGAGCCGGATTGCCAGGGTGCACGGGACCACCGTGAAGGCGCTCAAAGCAGCCAACGGCCTCGAGGGGGATCGCATCGACGCCGGCCAAAAGTTGAAATTACCGTCCGCGAGCGCGCGGGTCGCCGGATTGGCTCAGGGCTGGAATGCGGGGAAAAAATGAAAATGACAACGGACCTTTTCGATGAGATAGAAGTGACCGCCTGGATTTTGGTCGCGGCCTTGCTCGCGCTCATTCTGATGTTCGGTCACACGTTGTGGAGGCGGATCGCAGCCGATCCCCGCGAAACGACTCCGGGATCACCGCCATGAACCCCGGGCTTGCGGCATGGAAGGTCAAACCGGATGATTTTCCGGGAAAAGGCACGCCCGCGGAAAAGCTGGCGTTCCTCGTGAACTACGCGGTCCTCGCCCCTTCAAAATACAACTCGCAACCCTGGCTTTTCGAAATTTGTGGAGGCAGTCTGGACTTGATCTGCGACCGCAACCCGGCGTTCCAGGTGACCGACCCGGCCTGTCGCGAATCGATCGTGAGTTGTGGCGCGGCCCTGATGAACCTCCGCATGGCGGCCGAGTACTTTGGTTATGCGACGATCATCGAGTACTTCCCGTGGACTGGAAATGACAATCTCCTGGCCCGGATCCGCCTGAACGCCGCCCGGACGAACGGCGCCGAGCACAATGGCTTCGGCTGGAAAGCGCCGGAACGCGGACGGTTTCCGTCGGCAAATCAGCCCGAATACGAGCCTTCACAGGATGAACTATTCCTTGCGATGACCAGGCGGTCCACGGTCCGGCACGCATTTTGGCCGGGGACACCCCCGGAAACCGTGCTGGTGGCCTGTTGCAATGCGGCTGCCCGGAACGGAGCGTGGTTGCAGATCATCAAGGATGGCCCCACCCAGGAGGCCATCGCCGATCTCGTCGCGCGAGGCGACCGCGAGCGACTGGCGGATACCGGCTATCGCCGGGAATTGGCCGCGTGGATCCATTCGGCACGTGCCGGGTGCAAGGTCGGTTTGCAGGGGTCCGTGTACGGACTGGAAGGTCCGTTGGATCTGTTGACGCCGGGGTTCTCGCTGCTGTTGCAGAAGGTCAATCTCGGAAGATTGATCGCCGCGCGCGATCGTGAGCGGGCTCGGCGTGCCCCGGTGCTCTTCATTCTCGGAACCGCGGAGGATACGCCCCGGGCGTGGCTCGCCGCGGGCCAGGCGCTTGAGTCGGTGCTGTTGCTCGCGACCGCTGCCGGCCTCCGCGCCTCGTGCTTGAGCCAGCCGGCCAGCGTCAACCATCTCCGGAAAGAATTGCTCCAAACCATCCAAGGGGCCGGGTTCCCCCAAATCATGGTCCGCGTGGGCTATGGGGACCCGACCCGCCACACCCCGCGGCGCCCTGCGCCGGAAGTCTCGATTTAGGTCAATCTATGAAACTGCTCACTCCTGCAATCAAAGCCAACACACGTCAAACAAGTCTTCGGACAAAGTCCGTGAGGCAAACCGCCGGCGGGCTTCAGCCCCGCGCGGGATCCGCACCGGGCGTCGTCGCAAAAGCAACGCCAGGCCCAACGGAGCGACCGGCAATTCCCGGCCACGAACGGCTGTATCTCTTGCGGTTCTTTCCCAATGCAACCCGGGTCTGCATCGCCGGGTCCTTCAACAACTGGGATCGCTCGGCCACCCCGCTGAAGCACTGCGGCAAAGGCCGCTGGGTGGCCGAACTGCTCCTCAAACCCGGGCGTTATGAATATCGATTAGTCGTCGATGGCAAATGGAACGACGACACCTTCGCCCAGACCCGGGTTGGCAATCCGTTTGGCGGCCTCAACTGTGTCTTGGTCGTCAACGCTCCGCCGAATGCCTTTTGAGGGTTGTGGAGCGCGGCTGTGTCCGCCGAGGACCAGCCGCATGAAAGGGTCAGTGAAAGGGTCAGTCCTAGAAAAGTGACAGATTAGGTTTGACGGTGGATGATTATGGTTTGTAGGCTGTGCTACATCATGGCACGTCCCTTGCGCATCCAATATCCGGGAGCGGTGTATCACGTGATGGCGCGGGGCAATCACGGGGAGGGGATTTTCCAGGACGAGCGGGACCGGCAATGTTTTGTGGAGACGCTGGGCGAGGCGTGTGAGAAGACCGGCTGGCGGATTCACGCCTATGTGCTGATGGGCAATCACTATCATCTGCTGGTGGAGACGCCGGAAGGGAACCTGGTCGAAGGCATGAAATGGGTGCAAGGCACCTACAC
>PLQC01000082.1 GCA_003159675.1 Limisphaerales bacterium | reverse complement strand
GTCGCCCGTTCCACCCATTTTTCACGCACACTCTAAACGCAGCGCGCCAGCGCGTTTTCGATCGGATGGCAGCATCGAAATACGCCCATGGGCGCCTGCGATGCAACACGGTTCTTGCCACGGAAACCCGTTTGGCCTATTTTGGCGCACGATGAGCAAAAGAAAAGAGTCCTGGGTCGTCCTGGAGGGCCAGTGCGCCGGGCCGCTCGTTTGCCCGCTCAGCCGGATCAAGACGGGAAGCGTCGTCTGCATCAAGCAACTGTCGGCTTCCCCGGAAATCACCTCCCGGCTTCGTGAAATGGGCTTGTGCGAAGACCAGAAGGTCAAGCTGCTCAGCAGTCATTCCAGCGTCATTTGCCAGGTCTGCAACGCCCGCCTCGGCATCAGCAAACGCCTCGCCGAATGCATTCTTGTCGAGACTCTGCCCGCCCAGATGAAGGTGGCTTGAGTCATGCCCGCCGCCCCGCAGCCGCTGACTTCAGTCGCTGTCGGCACCCAGGCCACCGTCACTGAAATCAAAGTGCGTCCGGCCGGCCGGGCGCGACTGATGGAGATGGGCCTGCTCATCGGCACTCTCGTGGAGCTCGTCCGCTTCGCCCCGCTCGGCGACCCCGTCGAGATCAAGTTTCGCGGCTATCATCTCACACTCCGGAGAAACGAGGCGGAACAGATCTGGGTGACTGTGGCGGGTGATAAATGACCTGCGACAGGAAGTCTCCGTGATTCATCCGGCAAACATGGAATCCACACACCCAGGACCCGCCGCCGCGCCCGAAGGCGCAACAACGCCGGGGCCCGGCCGTTCGACTTCCGCCACCCGCCACCCGCATGTCGTCCTCACCGGAAATCCCAACTGCGGGAAGACAACCCTGTTCAACGCGCTGACGGGACTGCGCGCCAAGGTGGGCAATTACGCCGGCGTCACCGTCGAGCGAAAGGAGGGCCGGTTGCTCGGCGCTCCGGCGGGAACGCACATCCGGGTGCTCGATCTGCCGGGCACCTACAGCCTGAGCCCGCAATCCCTCGACGAGCAGATTTCCCGCGATGTCCTGCTCAATCGGCTGCCGGAATTGCCGCCGCCGGACCTGATCGTTGTCGTCGTCGATGCCTCCAACCTCCAACGAAACCTGTATTACGCCACACAAGTCATCGAACTGGGTCATGCGACGATCATCGCCTTGAACATGATCGACGTGGCCGAGAGCAACGGCCATCGCATCGATGAAGACAAGCTCTCCGCCGCGCTCGGCGTGCCTGTGATTCCGCTCGTCTCGAGCACCGGACGGGGCGTGCCGGAACTGCGGGCGCGCGTGATTTCCATGGTGCAGGCTCCCGTCGAAACCAAGCCGAGGTTGTTCGGTCAATTTCCCGGCCCTTTCCGGATCGAAGCCACCCGGCTGGCGGATCTGCTGGCCGAAGTGTTTCAGGGGCGCCGCGTCCAGGCCACGGCCGAGGCATTGCTGATCCTGAGCAACGAGAAAGCCCTGGCCTCCAGCGCCGCGCATTATCCGCCCCGGATCCAGGAGGCCGTCGCCGCGGCGCGGAAACGCCTCGATTCGCTGGGCGTGGATTGGCGGGCCGCGCCGATCGAATGGCGCTACTCGCAAGTCGCCGAAATCCAGAGGACCGTCACGACCGAAACCGCCCCGCCCGGGGAAAACTTCAGCGACAAACTCGACCGCGTCCTGACGCACAAGATCTGGGGCACTCTCATTTTCGTCATCGTGATGGCCCTCCTGTTCCAGAGCATCTTCACGTTCGCGCGCCTGCCCATGGATGCCTTGCAGGCGGGGGTGGACTGGCTGGGCAGCACCGTTGCAAACCTGCTTCCGCCGGGCGATCTGAACAGTTTGCTGGTGGATGGCGTGATCGCCGGAGTCGGAGCCGTCATCGTTTTCCTCCCACAGATTCTCCTGCTGTTCCTGTTCATCGGATTCCTGGAAGACACCGGGTACATGGCCCGGGCGGCGTTCCTGATGGACCGGTTGATGAGCAAGGTGGGGCTGCACGGCAAGAGCTTCATTCCCATGCTGAGTTCTTTCGCCTGCGCGATCCCGGGCATCATGGCCACCCGCACCATCGAGAGTCCGAAGGACCGGCTGGTGACGATCCTCGTCGCCCCGCTCATGAGCTGTTCGGCCCGGCTGCCGGTTTACACGCTGCTCATCGCCGCCTGCATCCCGGACATCAGAGTCTTCGGTTTTCTCAAGCTCGCGGCCGTGACGATGTTGTCGATGTATCTGCTCGGCATCGTCGTCGCGCTGTTCATGGCATGGGTCTTCAAGAAGACGCTGTTGCGGGGGGAAACGCCGATGCTCATCATGGAACTGCCGCCGTACAAGCGGCCGCTGCTCCGCGTGGTGTTCCGGCACATGTGGGACCGCTCGAAACTTTTCCTGCGCCGCGCCGGCACGGTCATCCTGGGCATCAACATTCTGCTCTGGTTCCTCGCGACCTATCCGCGAAGCTCGAACGCCGACGCGGAATTCGCCGCCCGGCGAGCGGCGATCCGGGAATCACAACGGAGCGATTCCGAAAAGGCGGCTGCGATCGCCGGGTTGGACAAGGGCGAGGCCGGCGAAAAACTGCGTAACAGTTTTGCGGGCCGGATGGGGCGGGTGCTCGAACCGGTCATCGCACCGCTCGGGTTTGACTGGAAAATGGGCATCGGGATCGTCTCCTCGTTTGCGGCGCGCGAGGTGTTCGTGAGCACAATGTCCACGGTGTACAACGTCGGTGACGAAAAGAACTCGGAAACCAAAACCAAGCTCGTCGAAACGTTGCGTCAGCAACGGCACGCCGACGGCACTCCCGTTTACACGGCGCTCACGGCGCTCACGCTGATGGTCTTCTACGTCTTCGCGCTGCAATGCGCGAGCACGGTGGCCGTCGTTCGCCGGGAAACCAATTCCTGGAAATGGCCCCTCTTCCAGTGGCTTTACATGGGAGTCCTGGCCTGGGGATTCGCCTTTGTCACCTTCCATGTCGGGCGGGCGCTGGGATGGGGCTGATCGGGATCGACGCAGCCTCCGGATCGGGCACGGGGCAACCTTCCGTTCGCTAAGCCGTTGCAAGTTCGGAGTTTGCGGGCGGCTGTTCGGTGTTGCTTTCAAGTATTTTATACAAATTTCGGGGTTCCGGTGTCTATCCAATGAAATCGTGAGCGATTGGTGTCAAGATCTCTACGAGGCGAAGGCGGCGGAGTTGATACTCTACGGCCGCGCGCTGGGTCTCGGTCATGGCGAGGCGGAGGACGTGCTGCAGGAGACGTTCCTCGCACTCCTGCAGAAGCCCCAGCCACCGCTGCAGCCGGATCACTATTGCGTTCGGAGCTTCCGGAATCGGGCGCTGAATTACCGGCGCTCGCTGTGGCGCCGGCTCACGCGCGAGTTGGAAGCGCGTTCGTGGTTTGAAGGGGCCTCCGCGGAAAACCCCGCCGAACGCGCCGCCATGCGCTGTCTGGCCGAACTGCCGGTCGAGCAACGTGAAGTCATCGTCCTGAAAATCTGGCACGGCTACACTTTCGAGGAAATCGCCGACCTGCTGGAGACCTCACCCAACACAATCTCGGGCCGCTATCGCTACGGTTTGCAAAAACTCAGAATTCGATTGGAAGGAGCATATGATGAAAGAGACGAACTTACTGGAAACCCGGTTGTGTTCCTGGCAGCCGCGCCGTCCGTCGGCAAGGCTTAAACATCGGATTTTCCTCGCGCCCGCGGGCGCGTCCCACCGGCTGCTGGTGCAGTCGCTCCGCTGCCTGGCGCCGGCGGCGGCCTGTGTCCTCACGGTCCTGGCCGCGTTCACCCAGGGCGGAGCTGTGGCCGGGGGTGCTTCCCGCCACGATCTGGTGACCGGCATGACGGGCAGCAACCAGGTGGAGTGCCTGCCGCTCGACTATCAACAGGACCATAATCGCATCGCACGCATCACTTTTGATTGGACAAACCGCAGCGATTCCACTTCTAGTATAGGCTCTTTTTTGCCGGGCAGGATAAACTGACCTCATCAAGCATGGACAAATCAGCCAAGAACCAAAAACAAAATCAGCCCGTCAGCGCGGCCCCCAAAGCGCCCGCGCCGGCCAAGCCGCCCGAGAGAGTGCCTCCGCTTTTCCGCAAAATCGATTGGGTGGCGCTCCTGATCACGTTCGCCGCGGTCGGGGTCGTCTATTTGCTGACCCTCGCGCCGGAGTTGACCCTCGAAGACTCCGGGGAACTTTGCACGGGATCCTTCTACGCCGGCATTCCCCACCCGCCGGGTTATCCGTTTTGGGCGATTTACTCCTGGCTCTGGACGAAGCTGCTTCCCATCGGCAACGTCGCATGGCGTGTGGAGGTGGGCGAGGCCGCCGCCGCCGCCATGGCCTGCGGCCTTGTGGCATTCCTCGTTTCCCGCGGCAGCAGCATGCTCATCGAAGGGATCGATGATCTGAAAAGCCTCGCGGGCAAGTGGGAGAGCGCCATTTGTATGGTGTCGGGGGTCGTCGCGGGCCTGTTGTTGGGCTTCGGCGGCGTCATGTGGAGCGAGTCGGTCGCCATCAACCGCATTTCCCTCTTCGGCGTCCCGTGGGTGATGATCGTGCTGGTCTGCCTGTTCCGGTGGATCTACGCCCCACGACAGTGGCGTTACCTGTTCTGCGCGATGTTCTTCTTTGGCATCTGCGCCACCATCCATCAAACGCTCCTCGTCGCGGCCATGGGCATCGAAGTCGCCATAGCCCTGGTCCAACCCCGGCTTGGCCGCTACGCATTTCTCGGGAACAGCATTCTCTTCGTCCTGGGCCTCATCCTGAACAAGCTGGGGTATATCACAATGCTCAACACCGCGGATATGGTGCTGGGAATTTACTTCGTCGTCGGATTCGGCTCGATCGCCGCCTACGTGTGGTTTGCGATTCTCACGAAGGAGACATTCAAGGAATTGTGCATGGACGCCTCGCTGGCGTCC
The DNA here is from genome assembly GCA_003159675.1 of Limisphaerales bacterium. Lineage (GTDB taxonomy): Bacteria > Verrucomicrobiota > Verrucomicrobiia > Limisphaerales > BOG-1460 > BOG-1460. Next base: position 25,653 of record PLQC01000082.1, on the reverse strand, counting down.
TGTTTGATTCTGCTCTCGGCTGTCCCGGTTCTCGGCCGTCCCGCTCTGTTGCTCGCGCTGGCCGCCTTGGGAACATTCGGCTGGCTCGCCTGGCAAACCCGGAAACTGGGGCTCGAATGGCTGGTCGCCGTCATGCTCGCCGTCCTCTGGGGGCTCGGCGCCGCCTTCTACTTTTACGAGCCCATCGCAGGCATGACAGACCCGCCGATGCAATGGGNNTGGGCGCAGCATTCTATTTTTACGAACCAATCGCCTGTATGACCGATCCGCCGATGCAATGGGGCTATCCGCGCACGGTCGAGGGGTTTTTTCACGCCCTGAGCCGCGGCCAATATGAGAAGGCCAACCCGACGGACATCATTCACGATCCGGGCCGCTTCATCACCCAACTGGGCATGCTCATCGGCGACATCGCCGGCGAATTCAACTGGGTGCTCCTGTTCATCGCGCTGGTGCCCCTGCTGTTTTACTTCAAGCTCCGCAAACGCGAGCGCGCCTGGATCTCGGGCCTCAGTGCGATCTACCTTTGCATCGGCGGCCTCTTGATGATCCTCATGAACCCGACGCCGGATCGGCAGTCGGCAGACTTGATCAAAGTGTTCTTCACGTCTTCACATGCGGTGGTCGCGGTGATGTTCGGCTACGGACTGGCGATGAGCGCCGCTTATATGGCGACGCACTACCAGCGATTCCGCGTCATGGGTCTCGCGCTGGGGATCGTGGTCCTCATTCCGGCCTCGCTGACGTTGTACAATGGCATCAGCAACACCTTCTACGGGGGACTCGGCGCGCTCCAGGCCCGGGATCCGCTCTACCTCTTCCTGTGGCTGGCGGGCGCCCTGGTTCTGTCTGCCATGGCCGGACAATCCTTCCTGCGCATCTCCGGCTCGGCGACCGTCGCAACCGACCGCGAACGATGGTTCCTGATCGGGTTCGTCGCCGCCGCGCTGCTCTGTCTGGGATCGTTTGTCACCCTGGCCTTTTTTCGCGCGGACAGCCTGACCTTCAAGCAGATTTCGTCGGCCCTGCCCCGAGTCTTCGCCCCGGACCAATACTGCCTTCCCGTTCTGGCCGGGCTGTTGATTATGGGCATCAGCGTGGCGTTCATCGGCAGCGTTCTGATTTACCGCCAGCGCGCGCCCCTGGTGATCACGCTTGGCCTTTTTATGCTCATGCCGCTTGCCTCCGCGCTGTCCCATTGGGCCGGCAGCGAACAGCGGCTGCACTGGTTCGGCTATTGGTTCGGACACGACATGTTCACCGTGCCGTTCAAGGACAAGCACGCCCAGCCGCTCTACCCGGACATGGCCAAAGATACCATCCTGTTCGGGGGGACCGACCCCGGGCGGTTCTGCCCCACGTACATGATTTTTTGTGAAAGTTTCATCCCGCACAACTGCCAGCCGGCGCTGGATCTGCACTTCGACCGCAGGGATGTTTACCTCATCACCCAGAATGCGCTCGCGGACGGGACCTATCTCAATTACCTGCGCGCGCAGTACTACCGCAGCCAGCAGACGGATCCTCCCTTCTTCAGTGAATTGGCCCGGGCCGTCCTCAAGGACAAGGATTACGAGACCAATTTCCTGGCCCGCCTGGTGTCGCCCCTCGACACGGTCTTCGAGGCCCGCGGAGCCCGCATCGAGAAGCGCTGGCGAACGGAGACATCCTGGTTCACCGGCATGGATTTCACGGATCTGCCGGGGTTGGTGGCCACGCTGCGCCCGGAGGGCGGCCAGGACGCGCTCTCCCGGTGGCTCTTCCAGAACCTCAGCGCGGAGACGCAGAACGGGATCACGCATTCCGGCAACGAACAACAGTTGCGCGGCGAGTTGGCCCGCGACTTGAACCGCCTGCTCGAGCGGGAGCTGGACGTGAAAGACCGTCTTGAGGCCAAACAAAAGGAAAAGGAATCGTTGGACGAAATGATCTCCGAGGGCGACGCCTCCGGGCGCCTGAAGGAGCAGCGGGAGCAGATTGCGAAGGAACTCTCCGGGCTCAAGGCGGAGCCGCTTTACGAGCCGAGCCGGTTCGCGCAGGTGAAGATTTCCGATTATCTCCGGAAGTTCATCGACCAGAATCCGCAAGGGGATACGCGCATTCGCCTGAACCGGCTGTTGTTGGAAGCGGCCTACCCGAAGGAAATCCTCGCAAGCCTCGGAGGCGTTTACCCCGATCGCGAGATCTACATTCCTTCCAATGAGGATTCGCAGCGGAGTTTCCAGGACTACCTTTCGGATGCCTCGGCCCGCCTCCTGCACGACCAGCAATTCCCCAACGAACCGAAGCAAATCAAGCCGGGGGAATACGTGAGCTTCGACAACGGCAAGGTGCAGGTCAGCGGCCAGGTCGCCGTCATGTCGATCAACGGCCTGCTCGCCAAGGTCATCTTCGACAAGAATCCCGACAACGAATTTTACGTGGAAGAAAGCATGCCGCTCGATTGGATGTATCCGCATCTGACCCCCTTCGGCATCATCATGAAGATCAACCGCCATCCGCTGCCGGAAATCACGGAGGACATCGTCCGGCGCGATCATGAGTTCTGGTCGCAATACGCGGATCGCCTGACCGGCAACTGGGTCACCTACGACACGCCGGTCAAGGAAATCGTTGATTGGATCGAAAAGGTCTATCTGCGGCACGATTTCACCGGCTTGACCGGTGACCGCAGGTTCATCCGCGATGACCAGGCCCAGAAGGCCTTCTCCAAGCTCCGCAGCTCGATCGGGGGCATTTACGCCTGGCGCCTCGGAATGTCCAGCGGCACCCCCACGCCCCGCGAGTATCTGCCAAAAACTGAGGCCGAGCGGCAGCGGATGATCAGGGAAGCCGACTTTGCCTTCCGCCAGGCTTTTGTCTTCTGCCCGTACAGCCCGGAAGCCGTTTTCCGCTACGTCCAGCTCCTGATGGGCATGAACCGTATCGATGACGCGCTCATGGTCGCCGAAACCTGCCGGAAACTGGATCCGGAGAATGGCCAGATCATCAGCATGGTCAACCAATTGGAGGATTATAAACGGCAGCCGAGTCCCGCCGCCCAGATCCAGAGCCATGTTGCGCAGTTGGAAAAAGAGGTCCTCACCAACCCGGACGACTTTCAGAAGGCATTCGATCTGGCGCTGATCTACTACACGCAATTGCAGGAACCGGAACGCGCGTTCCAGATCCTGGACCGCGTGCTGGCGAATCCGCGCGTGCAACCCGGGGTCGTCCTGGCCGTGGCCCAGGCCTACGCCAAAATGAATAATTTCCAGCAACTCGAGGGCGCCCTGCAAAAACTGGTCAAACTGGAGCCCGAACAGCCCGAGGCCTGGTACGATCTGGCCGGCGCCAAATGCCTGCTCAACAAGCCGAACGAGGGCCTGCAGGACCTCCGCCAGGCACTGGCTTTGAATTCCAACCGACTTGCCCAGGACCCGCATGCCCACGATATTCGTCGCGATCTGGAACAGGATCCCAAGTTCGCCTCCATCAAGGCGCTGCTGGAATTCAAAACCCTGACGGCGCCCAAATAACCGCGACACACGGGCACATCACAGTTGCCCGTCCCCGCGCGATCGTATAACTTCGTTGCGCCGTGCACGCAGGTGCATGGAAGCTTGTCTCCAATGAAAAAAGCAGCGCCAGAAATTGAAAAGATCGACAACCCGGGACCTCCCGAGCCGCTGGTTCCGACCGAACCGGCCGCCCTGACACCCGGGCAGATCGACGAACTCAAGGCGCGCGCCGCCAAAGCCGACGAACATTGGGAGCGGCTCGTCCGCACGACGGCTGATTTCGATAATTTCAAAAAACGCGCCGCGCGCGAAAAACAGGAATCCCTCAAGTACGCCAATGAAACCCTCATGGAGAAGCTGGTCACCGTCCTCGACAATCTGGACATGGCCATCTCCGCCGCTCAGAACGGGTCTGGCGACGCGGCCTCCCCCCTCCGGACCGGCATCGCCATGGTTCAACAGCAGTTCAAAAATATCCTGGCCGAGGCCGGGCTCGAGGAAGTGGATGCCGCCGGCCGCAAGTTCGACCCCCATTGCCACGAGGCCGTGTCGGAAAAGGAAACAACCGAAGCCCCGGAGGGCCAGGTTCTCCAACAGCTCCGCAAAGGATATAAACTCCGCGACCGGCTGTTGCGCCCTGCCAGTGTCGTCGTGGCGAAAAAGCCGGCGGAAACCCCAAAATGACGGCACTCTTTCGGACCCCGCCCGGCACCGCTCGCGCCCGGTCCGTCTAACTCGTCATCCTTCATGTCCAAGCACGACTACTACGAAGTCCTGGGCGTGGCTCGAAACGCCGAAGCCGAGGAAATCAAAAAGGCCTATCGCAAGCTCGCGGTCAAACTGCATCCGGACAAGAACCCGGGCGACAAAGCCGCCGAGGAGAAATTCAAGGAAATTGGCGAAGCCTACGAAGTCCTCAGCGATCCGCAAAAACGCGCCGCCTACGACCAATACGGCCATGCGGCCTTCGATCGCCGCGCCGGCGGCTTTGCGCGCGGCTCCGGGAGCTTCCATGATCCCTTCGAGATTTTCCGCGAAGTGTTCGGCGCCGGCAACATTTTTGACGATATATTCGGCGGCGGACGCTCCGACCCGACGCAGCCGCAGCGCGGGAATGATCTTCGGTACGACATGGAAATCACCTTCGAAGAGGCCGCGCGCGGCTGTGAAAAGGAGATTTCCATCAACAAAGCCGAGCGCTGTGACGCATGTGGCGGCGCCGGGGCCGAAAAGGGCTCCCGGGCGAAATCCTGCCCGACGTGCGGCGGGCGCGGCCAGATCATCTCGTCCCGCGGCATCTTCAGCATCGCCCAAACCTGCCCCCACTGCCAGGGCGCCGGCCGGGTGATCGAAAAGCTGTGCCACGTCTGCCATGGCTCCGGCCAGCGCGAACTCACCTCCCAAATAACCCTGCGCATCCCCGCCGGCGTGGATACCGGTTCGCGACTCCGCTCCACAGGCAACGGTGAAGCCGGGCTTCGCGGCGGTCCGCCCGGTGATTTGTACGTCGTCCTGCACGTCCAGTCGCACGAAATTTTCCAGCGTGAGGGCGACGACCTGCTGTGCGAAGTCCCCGTGAGCTTCGTCCAGGCGGCGCTCGGGGCGGAAATCGATGTGCCGACCCTGAACGGCAAGGCGAACATCCGGATCCCGCCGGGCACCCAGCCGGGAACGTTGTTCCGGCTCAAAGGCAACGGCATCAAGAACGTTCAAGGATACGGCCACGGCGACCTGCACGTGCGCATCAACGTGGAAGTGCCTGCGCAGTTGACCGCCGCGCAAAAGGCGAAACTCCAGGAATTCGCCCAGCTTTGCAACGGCAAGGAAAGCCCCCTCAGCCAAAACTTTTTCGAGAAGGCCAGGAAACTGTTTCAGTGAAAATCCCGGAGTGATGAAGTGCCGGAGTGCCGCTGTGATGCGAGCCGCAGCGACCCAGGACTCCTGCATTCCATCGTTTGGTTTGAGTTCCCGTTTATGCACCGCTTCTATCTGCCGCCAGAGCACTGCGCCGGCCCCGGCTTCGCGCTCACTGGCCGCGAAGCCCACCATGCCTTGCATGTCCTGCGCCTGCGCCGGCAGGAACGGATCCTCGTCCTGGACGGCGCCGGCAATGAGCGGGTGTGCGAAGTCCTGGAATGCGGGCGTCACGAGGTCCAGTTGCGCGTCGTCGAGAAAAACTCCACGCCCGCACTCCCCTGTCACATCACGTTGCTGCAGGCCGTGCCGAAGGGAAAAACCATCGAGTCGATCATTCAGAAGGCGACGGAACTGGGCGTTCGCCGGGTGGTGCCTGTGCTCTCCGAGCGCACGACCCTGCGATTGGACCGGGAGTCCGCGGCCCAGAAGACCGCGAAATGGCAGCTCGTCGCCATCGAAGCCATCAAACAATGCGGTTCGCCGTGGCTGCCGATCGTTGAAGCCCCCGTCACGCCCGAAGAATTCCTGCGGCGCAGGGAGCGTTTCGAACTGCCCCTGGTCGCATCTCTGCAACCCGGCAGCCGGCAGGCCCGGGAATACTTTCAAACCTTTCACACCCAACACGGGCGCCCACCCCGGGCGGCTTGCGTCTGGGTCGGCCCGGAAGGTGATTTCACACCGGCTGAGGTGACCGCCATCCAGGCTGCGGGCGGGCTGCCGATCACGCTCGGCCGGCTCGTCCTGCGCTGCGAGACCGCGGCGGTCTTCTGCCTCTCGATCCTCAATTACGAACTGCAATCGGTTTCGGCGGAAGAGTGAATTTCACAGCGAACATTTCCGGATGGCGCCTCGTGTGCGCCTGGTTTACCGGAGTTCCGCGGATGGAAGCCTTGACTGCACCAGCACGCGAAACGACCGGCCCAGGTGTTCCGGATGAGTCAAGGTCTGGAATTGCCGGGTCCGCGCCGGAGTCCACTCCCCAAAAGTGTCCGGACGCCGCCATGCCCGCTCCGCAATCCGTGTCAGGAATGCCGGCTGCCCGACCCACTGCTCCGTCCGCAACCCCGCCGATTCGCCGGCGGATTGAATCGCGGTGAAATTCACGTGCGCCGTAATGTCCTGCTCGCCCGGGTTGGCGAGCACATCGCTGATCAGGCGATGCCGATCGTAGGCGCGCAGAGTCCCTTCGTTTCGCTCCGGCATGAAAAAGTCCTCCCCGGCCAACCCGTAATCGATCGTCAGAAGTTTGCCGGCCCGCAAACTCGTGGCCGCCTGGCGCCACCAGTCTTGCGCCGCGGGACAGATTTCCGTCGTGAAACCGTCGGGCAGGACGTCCGCGAGCGACGGGGGCAACGCCGGGTGCGAAACGCTGAATGCAGGATTCGGGACCCGGGTCCAGACAAACCGCCCGTCGCGCTCCGTGACGCCCCACTCGAACCAGGCTCTGTTCTCGGCGTCCCAACCCAGTCGATGGACCGGCATGGCATCGAGGAGTTCGTTGCAGAAAATGATTCCCCCGACGCCCCCCGGCTGCGGAGGGTCTGCCAGGTCGGACAGTTGCGTCGCCCAGCGGATGCTGTCACCGAACTCCAGGAGCGCCTTCTCCAGACGTTCCCGTCGTCGCGCGGAAGGTTCCACGATCCAGTATTCGATTTCCCGAAAGAGTCCGGCGCGCCGCTCGCGCAGCCAGGTCAGAAGATCGCGCGCGAGATGCCCGTCGTGCGCGCCCGCTTCGACGATTCGCATTCCACAATCCGCGCCCCGCAGCTCGTCCAGCCACTCCGAGAATTGAAACGCCAGCAGTTCCCCGAACAGGCTTCCGATACTGACGCTGGTGATGAAATCCCCGCGCCGGCCGACGGTGTCTCCTTCCTTTTCATAATATCCATAAACGGGACAACAAAGCGCCAGTTCCATGAAGCGTGCAAAGGAGATAACCCCATGTTTCCGGGTTTCGAGCGCGATTATTTCAGCCAGCGGGCTCAATTCTTGTGGTGTGGTGCGGATTTAGCTAATACTGCATCAGAATATAAAAGCTTATGGCCAAGATCGACGCTTTCTTTAATCTGATGTTCGAGCAAAAGGCCTCTGACGTGCATCTCTCGTCAGGCAACAACCCCATGCTTCGCATCAATGGCGATTTGCAGCGCGTGGACCATCCGGCGCTCGAAAACGACGACCTCAAGGCGATGCTTTATGAGATCGCCCCGGAATACAAGATCAAGATCTTCGAAGAAACCGGCGACGTGGACTTCGGTTATGAGATTCCGAACATCTCGCGATTCCGCGCGAATTTCTTCAACCAGAAGAATGGGATCGCCGCGGTGTTCCGCCAGATTCCAAGCCGGGTGCTCTCGTTCGAGGATTTTGAAAAATTCGACGCGCCGTTGCCGGCCGTCCTGAAGAAATTCACCATGCTGCACCGGGGGCTGATCGTGGTGACCGGGCCCACCGGCTCCGGCAAATCCACCACCCTCGCGGCGATGGTGGACTATGCGAACAAGAATCGCCGGGACCACATCATCACGGTGGAAGACCCGATCGAATTCGTGCATGAAAGCAAGAATTGCCTGATCAACCACCGCGAAGTCGGCGTCCACACCAAATCGTTCGCCTCCGCGCTGCGCGGCGCGCTGCGTGAAGATCCGGATATCATCCTCGTCGGCGAGTTGCGCGACCTGGAAACCATCGAGCTGGCGCTCATCGCGGCGAGCACGGGCCATCTCGTCCTGGGAACACTGCACACACCCAGCGCCGCCAAGACCGTGGACCGCATGATCGACGTGTTCCCGGCCGAGCAGCAGAACAAGATCCGCGCGACGCTCTCCGAGGCGCTCAAGGGCGTTGTGGCGCAAAACCTTTTCAAGCGCATCGACAAGAAAGGGCGCATCGCCGCCCTGGAAGTCCTTGTTTTCACGACGGCCATCGCGAACCTGGTCCGCGAGGGCAAAACCCACCAGATTCCCGGCATGATCCAGGTCGGCAAGAAACTCGGCAATCAGCCCCTCGATGATTCCATCATGGAACACCTTCGGATGAAGAGAATCTCACCCGAGGAAGCCTATGACAAAGCTATCGACAAAAAGAAATTCCGATCGTTCCTGCCCCATCCGCCGGAAGACGAGGACGCTTGAGTATGCGCCGGCCTGAACTCGATCATATTCTCGGGGTCATGCTGGAATCCCAGCCGGAGGTGTCCGACCTCCTGTTCACGGTTGACAAACCCCTGCAGGTCGAGTCGTATGGCGAGTTGAAGCCGGTCACCTTCGATCCGCCCATCGACAAGCTGACTCCTTTCCAGACCGAGATGGTGGCGCTGAACCTCATCGGCGAGAACCAGTGGCACATCGAGGACCTGCTGCGGCGCGGTTCCAGCGACGCGGCCTACACGCTCACCGACAAAGCCCGCTTCCGTATCAATATCTTCTCGCAGCGCGGCAATTACTCGATCGTCTGCCGCAAGCTGAACACGGAAATCCCGACGCTCGAGGGACTCCAATTCCCCGAAATCATCCGGCTGATCCCGCGCGAGAAGACCGGGCTGGTGCTCGTCACCGGTGCCACCGGGTCGGGCAAATCCACGACGCTGGCCGCCATCCTCAACGAAATCAACCACACGAAGCCGGTGCACGTCATCACGCTGGAAGACCCCGTGGAGTTCGTCCATCCCCATTACATGGCGACCTTCAACCAACGCGAACTCGGCACGGACTTCGACAGCTTTTCCAACGGTCTGCGCGCGGCGCTGCGCCAGGCGCCAAAAGTCATTCTCGTGGGTGAGATGCGCGACCGCGAAACCGTCCGGATCGCGTTGAGCGCGGCCGAGACAGGCCACCTGGTGCTCAGCACGCTGCACACGATTGACGCCGGGCAAACCATCAACCGCATCCTCGGCTTGTTCGAGCCGGACGAGCAGGAGCAAATCCGCGCGCGACTGGCGGACACCTTGCGCTGGATCATCAGCCAGCGCCTCGTGCCCAAGATCGAGGGAGGCCGTCACGCCCTCCTGGAAATCATGGGCTCCAATCTGCGCACCCAGGAAACCATCCGCCTCGGCGAAAGCGAAGGCAAGAGCTTCTATGAAATCATCGACGCCAGCCACGCTTTCGGCTGGTGCACGTTCGATTTTTCAGCGTTGGAAGCTTACGAAAACGGCACCATCAGCGAGGAAACCGCCTTGCTGTATTGCACGAAGCGGGGACCCGTCACGCGGGGCATCGACAACATCAAGAAATCCCGCGGCGAATGCACGACGAACATTGCGTCCCTGCGCATGAAAGCCGGTCGGGAGTTCGCGAAAACCGGCGTGGCCGGGATTCCGGCCGCTCTCAAAATCAAGTAGCTTATGGCCGACAGGTTTGAATTCATCAGCACCACGGACAAGCCGGCTTTGCTGGCCTTTTCCACGCCGGAATGGCTCGAAGCGGCGAGGACCGCCCTGGTCGAACTCGGATACAAGGTCCATACGGCGGCGACGCACGGCGATTTCCTGGTTCGCTTCAGCCAGATCCAATACCAGGTGGTGGTGGTCGAGGAATTGTTCGCCGCGAACAATATCGGTGAAAACCTGACGTTGAAGTCGCTGCAGACCATGCCGATGAGCCAGCGCCGCCACGCCACCGTGATTTTGTTCGGCGATTCCTTCCAGACCTTTACGCCGTTGCAGGGGTTCGAGCAAAGCGTGCATGCGGTCATCAACAGCTCCGAATTATTTCTGCTCAAGCAGTTGATGGAGAAGGCGATTGCCGAGAACACCCTCTTTCTGCACAGCTTTCGCGAGACCCAGGCGCGGATGCATTCCATGAACAGCCAGCCGGATTGACCCCACCACAAGGCCCCGACGCGCATAGAAAAGCTGCAAAACTTTGCTGGATTCACCCATGAGCCGTTTGGATCAGATCCTGGTCGACCGCGGACTGTGCGAAAGTCGCGAGAGGGCCAAACGCGCCATCATGGCCGGCGTCGTCAAAATCAACGGCCGCCCCGCCCGCAAACCGAGCGATGACGTCCATCCCGAGGACCAGCTCACGGTCGTTGCGCCCGAGAAATACGCCAGCCGCGGCGGCTACAAACTCGAACATGCCCTGCACCACTTCGGCGTCCCCGTTTCGCGCCGGACGGCCATCGATCTGGGCGCCTCCACCGGCGGATTCACGGATTGTCTCCTGCAACACGGCGCCGCGAAGGTCTATGCGGTGGACGTGGGCCACGGTCAACTGGCCTGGAAGCTGAGGCAGGACCCGCGGGTGGTCGTCATGGAACGCACCAACGCGCGCAACATCACGCCCGCAACCTTTCCGCAACCGTTCTCGCCAGCCGGCCTGGTCGTCATCGACTGCGCCTTCATCTCGTTGCGCAAAATCCTGCCGCCCGCCATTGCATTATTGGAATCCTCGGGTAACATCATCGCCCTAGTCAAACCGCAATTTGAAGCCGGCAAAGCCGAGGCGGACAAAGGTGAAGGCGTGATCACGGATCCGGCGGTCCATCAACGCGTGCTGCGCGAACTCGAACAGTTCGTCGCCCAACTGCCGGGCGCCCTCTGGCACGGGGTTGTCGAATCCCCCCTCCTCGGACCCGCCGGCAACCGGGAATTTCTGGTGTTGATTGAAAAAGCTCGCTGACAAAATTCGATGCGTGGGCTTGATCGGAAACCCCGAAAAAGCCTCCTGCGCTGAAGCCGTGAGCAAGGCCGCACGCCTGGTCCGCTCGGCGGGGCGGCGTCTGCTTTGCGATCCCGAAACCGCGCGGCTCGCCCGCGTGCGGGAAGGAATCGAGCCGGATGCCAGCGCCCTGGCCGGGCAGGCGGACCTGCTGCTCGTCTTTGGAGGCGACGGAACCATGTTGCGCGTGGCGCGCGAAATCGCCGGGTCCCAGACTCCCATCCTGGGCATCAACCTCGGCGGGCTCGGCTTCCTGACCGCCGTGTCCTCCGCGAACCTCTCCCGGGCGCTGCAGCATGTCTGGAAGGGCCGGTTTAACTTTGAATTGCGCGCCTTGATCGAGGCCCGGGCCCAGTGCCGGGGAAAGATCGTGCAGCAAAGCGCGCTCAATGATCTCGTCATCAGCCGCGGCATCGCCTCCCGCCTCATCGAGCTGCGCGTCAGCGTGGACGACGAGCCGCTGACCCGGTATCGCTGCGACGGCCTGATCATCAGCTCGCCGACGGGATCGACGGCCTATTCGCTTGCGGCGGGAGGGGCGGTGGTGTTCCCGACGGCCGAGGTTCTTCAATTGACGCCCATTTGCCCGCACACCCTGTCCAACCGTTCGCTAGTCCTGCCGCTGACTTCGCGAATCTGCGTGAACGTGATCAATTCGAAGCCGACGACCCTGCTGAGCGCGGACGGGCAGGTGGTGACGGAATTGTCGGCCGGCGACCGGATTACGGTTTGCCGGAGCCGCCAGACGGTGCGCCTGATGCACCTGGAAGGCAGCTCGTTTTTTGAAACGCTGCGCGTCAAATTACACTGGCGCGGCGCCAATTTGTAACCCGCCATTCGCACGCTGAATTTGTTGACATGGTCCGATTAAAAGACATAGCCGAACGCGCGAGCGTGTCCGTCATGACCGTTTCCAAGGCACTGCGGGACGAACCCGACGTCTCGGCCGCCACCAAAACGCGGCTCAAGCTGCTCGCCCAGCAAATGGGTTACGTCCCCGATTCGACCGCCCAGGGCCTCCGCACACGCACGTCCAAACTCTTCGGCCTGCTTCTCCCTTCGATGACCGATCCGATCTTCGCCCGCATGGTGCTGGCCATCGAAGGACGCGCGCATGAACTCGGCTACGACATCGTGTTCATGCACACGCTCAACAGCACCGAACGCGAGGAGGCCTGCATCCGGCGCCTGCTGTCCCGTCGCGTGGATGGCATGTTCCTTTCGCCCGTGTACCGCATCGATCCCGAATCCCGCGTCTATCAGGAACTGCAGTCGCTCCACACGCCCACGGTGCTGTTGGGACCGGCGGCCAGATTCTGCAGCTCGTTCCTCAGCGTCCAGGTGGAGGATCTGCTCGCCAGTTACGCAGCCACCCAGCATTTGATCGGTCTCGGACATAAACGCATCGCCTTTCTCTCGGGACCGCAGGCGGCCCCCTGGTCCCATGAGCGATTCGAGGGATACCGGCGCGCCCTGCGCGAAGCCGGCATGGATGTGGACGACCGCCTTGTTTTCCAGGCGGGAACCACCGTGGAAGACGGCGCGAAGACGGCGATGCAAATATTGAATGAATCCTGCGACGCCACTGCCGTGCAGGCGACCAGCGACCTGGTCGCCGTGGGCTGCGCGGACACCCTGTTGAACCAAGGCATCCGGATTCCCGAAGACATGTCCGTCGTCGGCTTCGGAAACATTCTCACCAGCGAATACTTTCGAGTTCCGTTGACCACCATCCGTCAACCAAAATTCCGGCTCGGCCTGGCCGCCGTGGATGCCATGCTCCACCTTCTCCGCCATCAGCCCGCAGAATCGAAGCGATTGCCGGCTGAATTGATCATTCGCGCGAGCACGGGACCCGCAAAAACCAAATAAGTTCTTCTCCTGCACACCTTCAGAACCGGTCCAATTGGTACCTGACGTGCTTAACCGGTGTCATGAAGAAGATTCTGACAGCCATTGGCGTCGTCACCGTCGCGGTGGGGATCTTGTGGGCAGGCAGGGCGTGGAATACCCTGCAGGTCAATGCCCGAACGGCCACGTTTAACGAGGAGGTGGATAACCTGTTCACCGCCCTGCAAAAGTACAAGGAACGCGTTGGCTCTTATCCGGCTGGAAGTAATCTGGATATCGCTAAAGCCCTGAATGGCGCCAATTCCAGAAATGTCATCGTGCTCATGGGCACCAAAATGCATTTGAACGATAAAGGTGAATTCGTCGATCCTTGGGGAACCCCGCTCCGCATTTACTTCTCCGACAGCGGAGTTTTGCTCCGATCCGCCGGACCCAACCGCCGATTTGATGACAGCACTGTCATAGATGCGGACGATTACATCCGATCGAATTAGGCGGTTTGCTGTCGGCCTTTCAGGCCTTGGGGAATTCTGTGCGACGAGTTGCCTGGGCCTCCGCTCGTCGGACTCGCTTCAGCCCGGGCTTTAATATCACGGGCCTTCGGCCCTGAGTTCGTGGCGTGGTTATTGTTTCACTTCGCTGGCGGGAAGCTCCGTCTCCGTTTTCTGTCCCGCCGCGCCGACCGGACTGGCCGGCTCATTGTCGCCCTTGTTCGGTTCTCCCTTCTTCGTAACCAAAAGCTGGGAACGCTCCTTGAGCAACGGGTCGAGCGACCAGCTCTGGACCAAGTAGGTCCAGTTTTCATAGCCCTGCTCCTGCTTCAGCTTGTCTTCGAGCTTTTGCCGCTGCTCCTTGAATTCCTGATCGAGCTTCGTCTGGTCCGCCGCCTTCTCATCCTTCCCAGGCGTGCGCGCCTCCGGAATCTGCGCCGTCACGACGGCGGTCACCGGGTATTCTTCACCGGCTTTCCGACCCATCTGGACCGTGTATCTGAAATGATCGAACGTCTCGATCGTCAGAACGGTCGGCCGGTTCGTTGCGTTCCCGTCCCGTTTTCCGCCGGGCAGAACGTCCATCACCGACACCGAGCTTAACGGGTTGGAAATCCCGGCGGCCGCCGAAGCATCCAACTGCTCGCCCGGCTTCGCATCGGCCAGCTTCCAATCACCGGATTCGGTGTCCCGCGTCAACTTCCAGGAATTCGTCCGCTCCGGAAACGCGATCTCTACGGTCTTTGCCTTCTCCACGCGAATGAAGTCCTTGTTCAACCAGTCGTTCGGCTTCGGCTCGATGTGTTCGAGCGGGTCGGAGATGATCGCCACCGTGTCCGAGTCGCCGACCCTGACATAGCGGCCGTCGGGCCAGCCCGCGTCCTCGTCGGGACTCTGCGCCGCCCCCGCGGGTTCCTTTAGATGCTGTTTGCCCACCCACAGGGTCCGGAGGGGCTTGTCGTCCCGGCCGTCGAATTCAACCATGATCGCCGAGCCGGCGCCCTGCCCCGGCGGCGCCAGTTGAAGCCTTGCCAGTTGCGACGGTCCGACCTTTTCGCTTTGAATGACCTTCAAATCCGCGACTTTGCGCAGAAACTCGCTGATCTGGGCGAAGTTGGCGGGATAATCGCCGCGCTCTTGAACGCGCCATAAATCGTCCTTCCTGACGAGGTTCAATGCGTTCGTGCCCTGCCGGATCGAGATCCGGGAAACTTCGTTCACGGGCAGCTCGCCGAGAAGCTTCCGGCCGGCCCCCACGTCACCGCCCCGCCAGGCTGCGTTTTGATTCCTGTAGAGGACCAATCCCGCGCCGCCCAGGATCACGACCAGGACCAGGAGAATTCCGAGCTGTTTCAGGTTCATGTTGCGGACGTGCGTTTGCGTTTGTAAACCGCGAGTCCGAGTCCCACGGCGCATACTGCCAGAGGCACGGCTGCGATGTTCGCCCACTCGACACGGCGCTGGAGCGCCACCACGTCCCTCCGCAAATCCTTGTTCACCTTCCGGAGTTCGCGGTTGATCTCCGCTTCCTTCCGGCGCAGGTTCTCGATTTCAGCCTGTTGTTCCGGCGACAGGATGAACCGTTGGTTCTGGTTTTTCTGCTCCTGCAACTCGTTGAGGCGCGTCATGCCCTGGTCGCGGCTGTCCTCCAACTCCTTGATCTTGACCAGGTATTCCGCCTCCGCCTCCGCCTCCATTTTCTTCACGCGCGTGAATGGCCGGTTCAGGATCGCGCGGCTCCGCACCGCGATCAGGTTCTCATCCCCGGCAAGCTGTTCGACGACGTTCTGCGCGAAATTCAGGTTCGCGTTCAACTGCTTCATAGCGTTGACGCCCGGAAGCACCTGGATTTGTTGCAGGGTGAACCCGTCGTAGATCATGTCCGAATCCCCCACCAGTACAACGGTGTTGTCCTGTTTCGTCTCCTGCAGCGAGTCGCCAGCCTTCGTTGCAGCGGCCTTGGCCTCCGGCTTCGCAGCGTCCGGATTCTTCTTGTCTTCGGGTTCGCCCCCGGGAAAGGCGGTCTTGAACTTTCCGGTGAGTCGCACGGCAAGCGCGTAGGAGACGCCGGACGGCTTGAAATCCTTGAGGATGCTCTCCCCCGCGTAGTTGGCCATCATTCCGTCCACGAGCTGTGAATCGGTCGTGCTCTTCAGCAACACCGTCTCCTTCAATCCCGGCGCCGCCGTGCCGGTGAAGGCCCCCGAGGAAAACATCCAGATGCTGTCCAGATCGACCGTCGTGACGTCGTTGCTGTTGATGTCCTCCGGCGTCAGGGCCAGCCACACCGGTTTCTCGCGCGCCGTGTCCCCCTCCTCGCCCATCTCCATCTTGAGGTTTCTGTCCGCAACCACCTTGGTGGCGTCAAACTGCAGGCCCCACGCCTTTAGCAGTTTGTCCAGGGAGGATCCGCCGCCCGACATGCCGCCCATCATCGGGTTCTGGCCGCGGCTCTCCACCAGCGATTGGGCATCGAGGAACGCCGCCAGTTTGCCCCCGCGCATCACGAATTGGTCGATGGCATACTGCGCCCTGTCGGAGATGTCCCGGGGATGGATGACCAGCAGCACCTTCATGTCATCGTCAATTTTGTCCGCCTCCATCTCGACGCGCCGGACGGTGAAATCGTTCTTGAGTTCGCCGATGATCGCCCAGGGTTGCTGCGGCTGCTGCCCCGTCTGCGCCATCATCGGGTTCGCAGGTGTCCCAAAGACCGGCAACAGGCTCATCACGCCCACCACCGGCTTTTCCGGGGTCACGACACGGGTAATGGCGCGGGATATGTCATACTCCAACTGCCGCTCCCGGTCCGGTGACAGGAATGGAATCGACTGTTTCTCGTCCAGGCCCTGGCTGACCGCCAGGCCGAGATAAAACTTCTCACCTCCGGACAAATCCTGCGCCTGAATGCCATCGAGCCGAGCGGAATCTTCCGCGTCCGAATCCGGCTGCGGATCGTACCGTTCGACCGTCAGCTTCCCGTGCGCGTTCTGCTTGTATTCACCCAGCAGGTCGTCAATCGTCCGGGCATACGATTTGAGCAGGACCGACTCCGGACTGGCCGATTCACTTTGAGTGCAGTAGAACCGGATTTTGATGGGCGCGTCGAGCTTGCCCAGGATGGCGCGCGTGCCCCTGGACAGCGTATAGGCCTGTTCCTTTGTCAGATCCACCCGTTGGTGAACGGCCGAGGTGAGAACGTTGAAAGCCACCAGGATCACCGCCATCACAAGAACGCCGGCCGTCGAGTAAAGAATCGTTGTGAAAGATTTTTTCTGCATGGCAAATTCAGTTCAGCCCGCCCGATGCCCCCGCAATATGACGCCGGTCGTGAAAAGCGAGAATACAATGATCGAAAGGAAAAAGATCACGTCGCGGGAATCCAGCACCCCCTTTTGAAAGCCGTCGAAATGCGTGATGACGCTGAAGGACGTGACGGTGTCCACCAGCCAGGGTTGTGCCCAACCCGACAACAGCCGCACCACGGGCGGAAAGCCGGCCAGAATCAGAAACAGGCAAAACACGACGGAAACGATGAAGCTCACGACCTGTGTGCGCGTCATCGCCGAGGTGATGCAACTGACCGCGAGGTAGGCGCCCGCCATCAGCCAGCTTCCGAGATACGCGGCGAGGATGACCCCGTTGTCCGGACTGCCGAGGTAATTGACGGTGATCACAATCGGGAACGTCAGGGCCAGCGCCAGCGCCAGAAACAGCCACGAAGCCAGAAATTTTCCCACGATGGCCTGCCAGGGCGTGATCGGCATCGTGAGCAGCAATTCGATCGTGCCAACCCGGCGTTCCTCGGCCCACAGCCGCATGCCCACGGCCGGAACCAGGAAGAGGTAGAACCACGGGTGCCAGTCAAAAAACGGATGGGCGAGCGAGGCCTGGCCGATCTCGAAAAATCCCCCGACCATGAAGGTGAAAAACCCCGACAGCAGCAGAAATATCACGATGAAAACATATGCGAGCGGCGATGAGAAATACGCGCCCAGCTCGCGTTTCGCGATGGTTTTGATGTTCGACCAGGCATTCATCTTGGATTCTTCCTGTCTCCTTCTCCACCCATTTTGGCGGTCTCCGGCATGGTGATGCTGCGGAACACCTCGTCCAGGCGCCCCTCTTCCGTGTGCAATTCCTCGATGCGCCAGCCCTGGACCGCTTCGGCGACGCTACGCGCCAGGACGGCGTTGACCGCGGGTTTCGGAAATACCCGCGCCGTCACTCCGGCCGAGTCCTCCTCCAAAATCGCGCTCCGTTTCACCGTGGACAGTTGGGCCAGTCGCTGGCTCAATGCCGCCCCGTTGACACCGCTCACGCGCAGGGTCACGGCACCCGCCGATTCCGATTTCCGACGCAGTTCCTCGGGCGTGCCGTTGGCGACAATCCTGCCACGGTCGATGATGATTGCCCTCGAGCAGACCGTGTCCACCTCCTCCAGGATGTGCGTCGAAAAAATGATCGCCTTGCTCGCTCCCATCCGCCGGATCAGTCCGCGCACTTCATGTTTTTGGTTCGGATCCAGGCCGTCGGTCGGCTCGTCCAATACGAGCACCTCCGGATCGTGAAGGATGGATTGGGCGAAACACGTGCGGTGACGGTACCCTTTTGACAACGTCTCAACGCTTTGATGCATCACCGGCTCCAGAAAGCACATTTCGACCACACGATGGATTGCCTTCCGCTTCGCGTCGCCGCGCAACCCGCGGATCTCCGCCGCAAAATTCAAGAACCCCGCCACCGTCATGTCGGTGTACGCCGGCGCGTTCTCGGGGAGGTAACCGATCAGCCGCCGGGCAGGGATGGGGTTCTCCACCGTGTCGAAACCGCCCACCGTCACCGTGCCCGCGGTCGGCGGAATAAATCCGGTGATCATCCGCATGGTCGTGGACTTCCCGGCGCCGTTCGGTCCAAGGAAGCCGAGCACTTCGCCGCGTTCCACCGAGAAGGAAACGCCGTCCACCGCCCGTTTGGCCCCGAAAACTTTGACCAGATCCTGAACTTTAATCATATCTCGCGTCCCGTTGATGACGGGATGAACTGCACAATTAGCCAGTCCGCACAAAGAAAGTAAATCGGTTTTTACCGAGGCTGCCTGGGCGGCAGGGCCTGAAGGGCCTGCGTGAATAACCGGAACGGGTAGTACGGGCCACTGGCCCGTTCCGTCCGGCGACCCGCCGGACGGAACGGAAACAGGCGTCCGACTCGAAACAGCGCAACCCGGCTTACAATCTCTCCCGGCCGGCGTACCCCGAGTCGAGATCGTGCCAGAACTCGATGTGTTCTTCGTCCTTCTCCCAGCATAGAAACACCTCTTTGCCCCCGATGATGGCGGGAAAATCCACCAGGCCACGGTCGATGTCCTTGATCAGCAGTTCGCGTCCCTGAAACTCCGCCAACACGCCGCGAACATCGGTCACCTGTCGAACCCAGGTGTTGACCAGATCGCCGCCGGCCTCGCAACCGGGCTCCATGAGGGATCTCAGGCGCTGGTCGGACATCTGCAACTGGTTTTGGAGCCGGGCCAGTTCTTCCAGCCATTTCCGGACCTCGGGCAGGAGGGCCTACGCCTCGTCTCGTGTATAGTGCTTTTTGAATTGATGTGCCATTCGCGACCTTGCCGCGAGGAAATCCCCGGCTGCAGGGTTTCATTTGCCGGCCGAACCCGCCTTCCTCCGCACCTGCTCGTTCGGCTCGAGCGCCAGTGATTTGCCCCACGCCGCATGCGCCTTGTCCGTCTGACCGAGCGCGGCGTAAATGTCCCCGAGATGATCGTACAGCGTGGGATCTTCCTCCTCGGAATACTCGATGGCCTTGAGAATGCAATCGAGCGCTTGTTTCGGCTGGCCCAGCTTGAACAGCACCCACCCCATGCTGTCGAGGTAGGCCGCATTCCGGGGCTCGAGCCGGACCGCCTTCTCGATCAGTTCCCGCGCCCGGTCGAGTTTCTCCCCCCGGTCAGCCCACATGAAACCGAGATAGTTCAGCGCCTCTGAAAAATCCGGAGACAGCTCAATGCATTTTTCAAAATACTTTTCCGCGTCGGGATAATCGCCCTTGCGCTCACAGGTGGCGCCGAACTGGAAATAGAACTCGCGGGTCAACTGATTCGTCTCCCTCGCCTGGGCGATGACTTCCGCGTCGTTGAAATGGCTGAAGGCGTTCGTATAATCCTTCAGCCCGCTGCAGGCGATTCCCGAGAGGTATTCCATGAAAAAACTTTGCGGAAATTTCCCGCGGGCACGGTCGATGGTTTCCAGCGCCTGGCTGTTCTTGTCCTCGCTTATCTGCGAATCCGCCAGTTCGTAATAGACCCGCTCATGCTCCGGTTCCAGCAACAGCACCTTGCTGAAATACTCCGCCGCCTTCCCAAACTGCTTCCCGTCATAAGCAATGCTCCCCAACGCATAATAGGACCGGGCATCCGTCGGATTCTCCCGAACCACGGCCTCCAGTTGCTCGGCGGCAAGCTTTGGTTTCTCGCTCCGGAGGTAAAGATCCGCCAGCTTGGAACGGATGTCTTCGCGCAAGAGTGGCCAGTCCGGCACGCTGTCCAACACCGCCAGGTAGATTCGCGCCGCCTCGTCGTCCTTCCCCAGAAGATTGAACCCGTCCGCCAGCTTCAACCGCAACTCCGGATCCTCCGGGTTCAATCCCTCCGCGCGCTCCAGGAGTTCCACCGCCCGCGCGGTCGCCGCCTGCTTCTGATCCGGAATCTGCAGGCCAAGACTCGAATACAATTCCGACAGCCCGATCAGAAAGGCTGCGTCCGTTCCCGGCACTCCCGCCGCCTCGTCCAGCACGGACAGCGCCCGCTGCACCTGCTTGTTGTGGAGATAACTCGAAAAGAGATTCTCGTAACCCGCCAGCGAACGGGGATCCTTTTTGATCGCGATGCGACTGGCCTTGGAGGCGAGATCGGTTTTGCCAAGCTTGGAATAGACGAATGCCAGGTGGGAATACAGCGCGCCGGAAGCATCCGACCGCGCCGCCGTCCGCGCCAGCACTTCCATCGCCTTCTCCCATTGGTTGGCTTGAAGGAACCGGCGCGAGACTTCCAACGCCAGCGTCTCGTCCCCGGGATCCTCCAGCGCCGCCTGGAAATACTCCCGCAACGCCTGCTCCGGCTCCCCCTCCAATTCATCAATCACGCCCGTCGCATAATGGGCGTGCGCCTCCGTCAACGCCTCCTCGGAACTGTCGCTCGCGGCCGGTTCCTGTCGCGGTCCGCTAACGGCCGGTTCGGGGCTGCGAACGGGCGTGTCTCGAGGTTGCGCCACGCGACAACCCGCGACCCACACACCGCTCGCCGCCAGCAGCAGGACCCAGAAACCTGATCGGAACAGCATGCCGTTAAAATAACCCAACCCGGCGCAACTCGCGAAAGTGAATTGGGCCTGGTATCGTGAGAAACCACGAACCGGCGGAACTACTTCTGCCAGGTGCGTTTCTTATGGCGATGCTGGCGCAACTTCTTGCGCCGTTTGTGCTTGTTGATTTTGGATTTCCGGCGTTTTTTCAGTGAACCCATACAGTGATAATGGAGTATTGGAGTATTGGATCAATGCAATATAATTCTGCCGATCGCGTCCCCGGGTTCCACGACCGGATCGAGGGAAACACGGGTCCCTAATATACCACCTTGTTGAGAGGATATTCGATGATCCCCTCCGCTCCCGCAGCCTTCAGTCGCGGGATCAGCTCGCGCACGACGTGCTCGTCGATGATCGTTTCCACCGCCACCCAGCCTTTCTGGCTCAGGCTCGAAATCGTCGGATTCCGCAACGCCGGCAAACTCTCCAGCAGGCTCGCGAGGTTTTTCTCCGCAATGTTCATCTTCAACCCGACCTTCGTCTCGGCTTCCATCGCCCCTTTGAGCAGCATCGCCATCGTCTCGATTTTTTGCCGCTTCCATCCGTCCTTCCACGACGCATGATTCGCAATCAGCCGCGGCGTCGAGCTCAGGAGTTCGTCCACAATGCGAAGGTTGTTCGCGCGCAACGACGATCCCGTCTCGGTCACCTCAACGATGGCATCCACCAGTTCATGGGCCTTCACTTCCGTGGCCCCCCAGGAAAATTCCACCTCGGCCTGCACGCCGTTTTTTTTCAGGTATTTCTTCGTCAGATTGACGACTTCCGTGGCGATGCGTTTGCCCTGCAGATCCTTGACGGATTTCACGGGCGATTCTTCCGGCACGCACAACACCCAGCGCGCCGGGCGGCGCGACACTTTGCTGAACAGAAACTCCCCCACTTCGTGGACCTTCGAGCCGTTCTCGATGATCCAGTCGTACCCGGTAATGCCGCAGTCCAGGTAACCGTGCTCGACATAGCGGCTGATTTCCTGCGCTCGAATCAGCCGGATCTCCAGCTCGTCATCGTCCACGTAGGGAATGTACGACCGGCTGCTGACTTGGATGTTAAACCCGGCCTTGCCCATCTTCTCGATTGTGGCTTCCTGCAAACTGCCTTTCGGCAGGCCAAAACGTAGTGTTTTCTTGCTCATTTGAATGGTCACCACTCGGACACGGAGGAAAAAGATTCATCCGCGCGACCGGATCATTTGCCACGTTTGGCCCCCCAAAGCCAACCTTTTCTTCGTTGCGAGCCCGGCGGCCGGGCCGCCTCCCGGACGGGATCAATTCTCCTTCCAAACCACCCTGCGCCCCGCCACCACTATGCCGCCCCGCGCGATGGCCGCCACACATTTCGGATAGAGTTCGTGCTCGGCCGAATGAATCCGTCGATGCAACGTCTCCGGCGTGTCGTCGTCCAGCACAGGCACCGGCTGCTGCCCGATGATGGGCCCGGAATCCACACCCGCATCCACAAAGTGAACCGTGCATCCCGTGAACCGCACCCCGTGATCCAACGCCTGTTTCCAGGCTTCCAAACCGGGAAAAGACGGCAGAAGAGACGGATGAATGTTGACGATCCGCCCCTCGAACGCGCGCAGGAAATCACCCTTCAAAACCCTCATGAACCCGGCGAGCGCAACCAGATCCACCCGCGCCGCGCGCAGGACGTCAATGCAGGCCCGCTCCGCGTCCTCATCCAGCTTCGTGCGGAATTTGCCCGGCGCAATGAAGCGCGCAGGAATGCCTCTCTCGCGGGCTCGATCCAGTATCTCCGCCTCCGCCAGGTCGCTCAACACCAGCGCCACTCCCGCGGGAATCGTTCCCGCCGCGCACGCCTCGGCGATGGCCACGAAGTTCGAGCCCTTGCCCGAACCCAGGATGCCAATGCGGAATGAATGCTCGCTCGTCACGCGCCTTTCTTACAGCCTCAAACCGTGCAGCCGCAAGCTTTAGCTTCCGCGCAAATCCTTGGACTTCCTTCGCGAATTCGTGTTCCTTGTTCGCCGCGACTCTATGGAACAGCCACCGCAACCCCTGGATTCACTGATCGAACAGCGCAAGGCCAAACTCGCCGCACTGCGCTCCAAGGGCATCGACCCTTTCCGAAACAAATTCTCGCCCTCCGAAACCTGCGCCGCTGCGCGCGCGAATTATGTCGAAGGACGCGAAGTCGCCGTCGCCGGCCGGGTCACTGCCCATCGCGACATGGGCAAGAGCCTGTTCATCGACGTGCGCGACCAGAGCGGCCGAATCCAGGTTTACGCGCAAAAAAATGTCCTCGGCGACGAACAGTTCGACATCTTCCGCCACCTCGATCTGGGCGACTTCATCGGAGCGCGCGGCACGCTGTTCACGACCAAGACCGGGGAGCCTTCGATCCGCCTCGCAGCCTTCACCCTCCTCGCCAAGGCGCTGCGCCCGCCGCCCGCGAAGTACTATGGCCTCGAAGACACCGAAATCCGGTATCGCCAGCGTTATCTCGACCTGATCGCCAATCCCGCCGTGAAGGAGGTGTTTCTCCAGCGCAGCGAGATCATCCGCGAAATCCGGAACTTTCTCCACGACCGCGGCTTCGTCGAGGTCGAAACCCCGATGATGCAGGCAATTCCCGGCGGCGCGGCGGCGGAGCCGTTCGTCACGAAACACAATGCCTTGGGCTGCAATTTCTATCTCCGCATCGCCCTCGAGCTTTATCTCAAACGGCTGCTGGTCGGCGGGATGGACAAGGTTTTTGAGATCGGCCGAAACTTCCGCAACGAAGGGCTGTCGCGCAAACATAACCCCGAGTTCACCATGCTCGAAGCCTACCAGGCTTACGGCGACTACGAGAGCATGATGGAACTGGTCCAGGGCCTCGTCTGCCACGTCGCCGAGAACGTCCTCGACACCCTCGTCATCGAACATAAGGACTCCGAAGGCAAGGTCACCAAAACTATCGACCTCGCCCCCCCCTGGCGCACAGTGAAATACAAAGACATCGTCCGCGAGTGCGCCGGAGCCGATTGGTTCGACGTCTCCCCCCTGGAACGGCGCGAGCGCGCCGTCCAACTCGGCGCCGATGTTGCCCCGGAATACACGGACTTCGAAGTCACGGGCGCGGTGTTTGAAAAATTGATCGAGCCGACGCTCATTCAGCCGACGTTTGTCACGCATCTGCCGAAAGAACTCGTTCCGCTGGCCAAACTCTCGCCCGAAGACCCGACCACCGTAGAAGTCTTCGAGTGCTGCATCAACGGCCAGGAAATCGCGCCGGCCTACACCGAGCAGAACGACCCGATCGAGCAGCGCGAGCGGCTGGAACATCAGGCCGGCGGCGAACAGCAGAAGCTCGATGAGGATTTTCTCGTCGCGCTCGAACACGGCATGCCCCCCGCCGGCGGGATGGGCCTGGGCATCGACCGACTTTGTATGATGCTGCTCGGACAGGAAAGCATCCGCGATGTGATCTTGTTCCCGCAGTTGAAGCCGAAGGTTTAGAAGCCCGTCAAAAAAGAGCATGGGTAGCACAGGCGACTCGCCTGTGCCGTCCGGCGACTCGCCGGACGGAATGACTGCGGCGCGACTGGGGAGCAATAAATACAGGCCTTTTCTGAGTCCGCCTCTTGTCATTCCGGTCGGCGAGTCACCGACCGGAACGGGCGAGTCGCCCGTTCTACCAATTTTTTAACGGGCTGTTAGCCCGCAAGTTCTCTCTTTTGGGGAGCGCGCGCGTCCCGCGTGCTGCCGACGGCGCCGCGCCGTCGGCTTTGGTTTCCGTGGGTTTCACAGACTTCCGCGTCGCCACATGAAAGTCAGAATGTCAGGGGATGCGGCAACGGGGATGCGGCGAGACGCCGCATCCTGCACGCCAGAGGCGCGCGCCCCCCACGACGCGAAAAAATAAAAGCCGGAAGCCGACGTAAGGAGGCTCTGTTTATCCCGGATTCCGGAGCCGGAATTCGGAACTGAAGGCACGAGCCTCCTCGCGCCGGCTTCCGTAAATCAACTTCCCTCAGGCCTGGGTATTGAGCGTGCCGCCAATCGCCTGCGCCGCTGCAGCCGTCGCGGCAGCCGAGGTCGCGGTGCCCTGTGCCCCAATGCTCGTATTGCTGTTGTTTTGGGTTCCCGTGCGATGATGATGGTGGTGGCCGCGAACACTTCCGGAACTCTGCAAATCCTGCTTGAGGTTCGCGAAGGCCTGTTGCGCGCTCGAAATATCCCCCGATTGCAGCGCGCTGGACAACGACTGAAAATCGCTGTTGGCCTGGCTGTTCGACCCGAACGGCTGGCTCTGCTGCGTCGATTGCTGGTTGGGCGGGGCAATCGACGTCAGGTCCTGTTGCCACGAGGTAAAGGCACTCTGTGCCGTGCTCAAATTACCCGATTGCAGGGCACTCGCCAGTGTGTTGAAGTCCTGGGCCTGCTGCTGGAACAAGGCCTGGTTCTCCGGTTGGTACAGGCTCGTTGCCGAGAAAACGCTTGATACAGTCATAATAGTTTAGTTAGCAGTCTTTTCTACCTGCCCGTGAAATGCTTATCGGAGGGATAAGGACGGACTTTAGAATCATTTTCCGCCTTTTGATCCCCGGCTGAGACTCAAAGTGAAGGTCACAGCGCACTTCGGGCTCCGGCTGTGGAGCGCGGCTGTGTCCGCCCAGGACCAGCCGCAGCACGCGAAGCCATTTCATACACGGAACAGACTCCCGGGTGGAACGTCGGACCCATCCGGCAGCCGGGCAAACCACGCGTGTCGCTGCCCGATGAATCCGGCGTTCCGAACGGCGGTGCCAGGACGCGCACCCGTCGGTAGCACGCCAATTTGAAGGAGGCTATCCCTTTGTTTTGGTTCCCTTTCAATTCGCGCCCCTTTGCGAGGGTATGAGTTTTGT
>PLQC01000072.1 GCA_003159675.1 Limisphaerales bacterium | reverse complement strand
CCGCGAACATTATTTACAAGTTCTAAACTCGTCTGGAACCTCAAGACCCTTCCCGAGAAAATCGGGAGGGGTTTTTTGTTTTCCAGGCCTCGGATTCTGGCTGCACTCAGGCAACCCGGCCTTGTCCTTGTTCGGCAGGGATCTCCGCGCTCAATAGCATACCGAGGATCAAACCGGAGGCGGCAGGCCCTGCCCGGACGAACGGCCGGCACTGGCGGCGGCGGCGGACTGGCGGAGAAACTCTTCAAGGGCTTCGATGTATTCGCGCGCCTCGGTGGCGCGGTCAGGATCTGTCACAAGTTCGCTGAAAAGGCGCATCGCCTCGTTCACTTTGCCCTGCCGCACCAGGCAAACGCCCAGGTTCAACCTGGCGTCGCAGCCGACAATCCGTGGATCGAAACTGATCCGTTGGTCGTAGCTGTGGTCTCTTCCCATTTCCATCAGGGAACGCAAACGCTGTTCGGCTTCCTCAAACCGTCCGGCGTCGGCGGCCTGTCGCGCCAGGAGCCATATGAGCGGGGGTGAGGAAGGAAACCAGCGTGTTGCCAGATCCACGATCTGCTCTGCGGTGACGCCTGCAGGCAATTGCCCGGGCGGGGCGTGAAGGAAATGCTCCAGCACCAACGCCACCATCGGCGTCGGCGCCTCCGGCTCGTCTGCCAGAGGCAGAATCTGGGCGACTGCTTCGGACAGGATTTCGTGACCGCGTTCGTCTCCAAGCAGCAACAGTGTCCTCCCGTACTCAGCCATGTAGTACAACTGCCCGGGTCGCTCGCGCAGTTCCAACTCCAACAGACGGGCCGCGCGCCGGAGTTTCGAAGGACGCAATTCGCTGACATATCCGTAATGGCGCAGCGTGATTGACGAGTGATGGACCCGGAGGCCTGTCTTGCAGACAATCTGCTCTACTCCAGGCTCGAAATGCGGATGGCACCGTCCTAAAAAACGCAGGTCATCCCGTCGGCGGAACAATCGCAAATGCCACATGACCGCGTAATGATCCAGTCGCCCGGGTTCGCGCAGATCCTGGAAGCGCACAAGATATGCAAGGGCGTCTTCCCGGCGCAGGCACCCCCGCAGCTCTTCCTCCGATCCCGGCAACAATTCCTCGTCGGCGTCCAGCCACAATATCCAGTCCCCGCGAGCCTGCCCGACAGCAAAATTGCGCGCGGCCGAGAAGTCGTCGCACCACGGAAAGTCGGAAACGACAGCCCCAAAATCTTCGGCGATCGACCTGGTTCGGTCCGTGGAACCGGTGTCGGCAACGATGATTTCACCTGCCAGGCCACGCACGGAAGCCAGTGCGCGCGGCAGCGAAGATTCCTCGTTGCGCGCAATGAGACACACACTGAGCGAAGGTTCCATTAACGGAGTTGGAGGGTCGCCCAAAAAATGCAAAATATTGGGAGACTATGGAATCTGCCCAGGTCGGACGAAGCGATAGCCGGCATCATTTCTCGGAGATCGCGCTCAATACTCCCTCCTCCTGCACCAGCGTCCATTCGCTGTCCGGATTGTATTCCTTCATCGCCCCCGCCATCCGGGAAGTCTTTTCGCCAACATTTCGCTGAAACACTTTGCCGTCCTGATTGACGATAAATGTCATGATGCCCGACTGGTCCCAATGCTCCGGATAAGCCACCAGCGCGAATCCCCCCGTCAAATGGCCGTGACTCATGTAATTCATTTTCCCGCCGGGCGCAGCCTTGCCTTGCCGCGTCAGAATCCTGAAATAATAACCGTGAAACGGATGCGGACCCGTGCCCTTGTTCTGGACATAACCCTCCGCATGAGCTTCCGCCACCAAAGGCCCGAATGGGCTGGCCGGTTCGTTCTCCGCCGAAGGCCAGTAGAGGCCATCCTTCTTTCCGACCGTGCTCTTGAGTTTCTGCGCGTACTTCGCTCCTCCGCCCGCGTCCGGGTTCGCGCTGGCGTACTGCCGTTGCGCTGCCACGTAAGCCCGGCAAACGCCAATGGCGTGGAGTTCGTCCTTCCCGATGTGCCGGTTGATGATCTCCTCCTTGCCCGCCGCCGTGTNNGGTGGCGAACCTCTGCGCATTGTTCGCGTCCTGCACTTCGTCACCGGTTGAAAGTTCCTGGAACTCCGGGCCGAAAATTTCGCGCAGGGCCGCGTTATCTTTGGCTTCGGCGGCCGCCTGCAAGGCTTTTATGGCCTCCTCCGGCGACGCGAACAACCGTTGCGCGACCACTGGGTTCTGTTGCGCTTCATTCTGCTCCGCCGCCCGAAGATCCGCCGACAAAATACCCCAGGCACCCGCCAGCAGTGCGACTGTCAAAAGGCCGGCAAAACGTGTCAATTGGTTTGAAAATTTCATAGGTTTATCAGGTCTAACAGTGCGATGGTCAAAAGGCTGGCAATACGTGTCAATTGGTTTATGAGCTGGGCGGTTCACCGCTTTCCCCCATGCCCGCCGCCGCCGCGCCCGCCGCCGCCACGCCCGCCGCCGCCAGGGTGCGCCACCGCACGACTTTCAGATCCGCGATGACTATAATCATGCACATCGCGTCCCCTATCATAGCCGCCGCCGAAAAAATATGCATCAGGCTCCGCCACCACCACCCCGCCGTCGTAACCTCCGTCCACGTAACCTCCGTCCACGTAACCCACACAACCCGTCAATCCCGCCAATACCGCAATCCCCAGCCCAATCTTGATTCGGTCAACCGGACCGTTCGCCTTGTTCCGTTTGATTTTCATAAGCCATAAAATAACCCCGGAAACCTTCCCGTCGCTATGGGGTGTTCACCCCACCCGGTGATCAGGACCAACGTTTGGCGGTTGGCGCAGGCACTAGCGCCGTCCCGACCAAGTGACCACCACCGATTTCCAAGCGTTCAGTTATTCCTGACGAACAGTTTGCCCGGCAACTGCTTCACCAACCGTTTCATCTCGAGGCCCAGCAGCGCCACCGAAACCGCCGAGCTCGGCAGCCGGGTTTGCGCGATGACGTCGTCGATGCCCGATTCGTCCTTGCTGAGGGCGGCATAGACCTCCCGTTCGTTGCCGGACAACTCGATAGCCGGCAACACGCCGGTTTCATCGGCGGCCGCGGGCCGGTTGCTGGCGGGAAACAGATACTCGAACTCGCTCAATATGTCCTCGGCTCCTTCGCAGAGTTTCGCGCCGTTCCGGATCAACTCGTGGCAGCCCTTGCTCCGCGGCGAATCAATCCGTCCGGGCACGGCGAAAACCTGCCGTCCATAGTCAACGGCGAAATGGGCTGTGATGAGGGCGCCGCTCGTGAGGTTGGCCTCCACGACCACGGTGCCGAGGGTCATGCCGGCCACGATCCGGTTGCGGATGGCGAAGGATTGTTTGTCGGCGTTGCGATTGAACGGATATTGCGTCACCACGGCGCCGGCGGCCGCGATCCGCTCGAAGAGTTCCCGGTTTTCCGGGGGAAAGACGATGTTGATGCCGGTGCCGAGCACGCAGACGGTGCGGCCTTTCGCCGAGAGCGCGCCCTGGTGCGAGGCGGTGTCGATTCCGCGCGCCCCGCCGCTGACCACAGTGACACCCAGGTAAGCCAGTTGATATGCGAGCTTGCGGGCGACCTCGATTCCATAGTGCGTTGTCATCCGCGAGCCGACCATCGCC
Organism: Limisphaerales bacterium; assembly: GCA_003159675.1. GTDB lineage: Bacteria > Verrucomicrobiota > Verrucomicrobiia > Limisphaerales > BOG-1460 > BOG-1460. The sequence continues at coordinate 495 of PLQC01000072.1, read as the reverse complement.
ACGGCGTTTTTGTCTTTCGCGGTCAGGCTGCCCTTCATGTAGAGCACGATCGGCGGATCGTAGATTTGCCGGAGCAGTTCGGGATAATCCGCATCGGCTTGTGTGAGAATGTGGCAGCCATAGTCCGCGATGCGTTTCATCTCACCGGCCAGGTCGATGGCCTTTTTCCAGCCGGCGATGGCGTCGGCGGTTTCCTCGCCGATGCCGCGGGCCTGGAGGAGTTGTGATTTGGAGGCTTTGAGAACGGCCGGGGCGTCTCCAAAGTATTCGAGCAACTGCCGCACCCGCACGGGCCCCACGTGCTCGACCATGTTCAGCGCCACCAGCGCTTCCCTGGAATCCATGGAGGTTGAATAGCGAACCGGAATCCCGCGCGCAAGCCCTGGATGCGGAGTGCTTGGGAGCCTCGCAGAACTGATTCATGACGGTGACAATACGGGGCAGGGCAAAACAAGAGAATTTATCCGCGAATGACGGGTATGTGGTTTGTCAACG
>PLQC01000137.1 GCA_003159675.1 Limisphaerales bacterium | reverse complement strand
GCACCAGCATTGATTCTAGCCGTTAAGGGGTCAGTCCCAGCTATTGTAGAATATTACCTTGACTCTGAAGCCCAGGCTGGGAGCATTGGGAGCATGGCGCGCAAACTGCGAGTGCACTATCCGGGAGCGATCTATCACGTCATGAACCGGGGAGACCGGCGAGAACCGATTTTCAAGGACGATCAGGATCGGGAGCGCTGATCAGTTTTTGTGACGTATTTCTGTCAGCAACCTCGGCAGAGCCGGAGGCTTGGCGGAGGTTGAGCGGCTCAAAGCCGCATGGCCCTGCGGGCGCCAAGTCGCGCCGTCGCGCTTGCCGAACGTCGCTACTGCATCAACGGGACCTGCCCTGTGGACTGCACAAGCAGAGCGCACCGGCGACGGCGCTTTCAGACAACCCGACACCGTGTGCTTTTCCAGCACCCACTCCCAAAGCGGTGTCGCTCCCGCTCTGCGGGATTGCCACCGCAGTCCAAAAGAACACAGCCCTCTCTCTGCGGCGGCATTCGATTGCCGGAACTGTCGAGCTTTGTGAGCCCTCCGGCATAGCCGGAGGGTTTCCTGTTGGAATCACTGTGACCGCCGGCAACCCAGCTTCTGCGATGGCAGAATTACCACGGCTTCCGCTCGTTCATCGCCTTTTGGATGGCTCGTTTGAGGGCGAGAGAATCAATGCTGCCGGTTTCGCTATAAACAATCTTGCCTTCCGGACTGATGAGCACGGTGTAAGGCACCGCACCCGACCAAGCCGGATCAAAGGCATTGATCAGCGCATCGCGGTCCGTGGAGGCGAAAATGAGATTGCGGTTCGAGGCCTGCTGCTTTTTTAGAAATTCCAGCACGGACTTCTCTTCATCCGGCTCGTTTATGGACACGGTCACCAATTCGAAATCGCGATGTCGATACATCCGGTTGATGGTGACGAATTCGGAGAATTCCGCCACGCAGGGCGCGCACCATGTCGCCCAGAAATTCACCACCCGGTATTTCCCGGAATCGTTCTTGCGCAAGGCTTGAAGGGTGTTGGTGTCCGCCGGTGAAACCGACACCGGCTCCGCCGCCAGTTGGTTCAGGTAAGCTTGCGCCGAGGCTTCCTTGTCGGACCATTTGATGGAGCAGCCGACGACCTTGGTCTGCGCTTCGGGCGGTTCCTTGCCGGCCAGCAACGCGTCGAGCGCATCGCGCAGATAATGCTTCGTCACGTGTTGAATGCGCTCGGAATTGTCAATGGCGCCCACGTAACGCAGCCTGCGCGCGGCGTCGAAAACAAACACGTGCGGCGTGACCACCGGACCGTAGGCGTGCGCGACGGATTCGGTGTCGCCGTCGTTCAGGTAGGGAAAATTGAACTGGTGGTCCCGGGCGCGAATTTTCATTTCGGCAAACGTGTCGCCCAAATCCGTCCAGCCCAATTCATCAAGCCGGACGGCTTTGGGATCATTGGGCATGATGGCCACCACGGCCACACCCTTGTCCTTGTAGTCCGCGGCAATTTGTTTGATGCGCTCCTCGTAATACTGCGCCGTCGGACAATGGTCGCACGTGAAGACCACGACCAGGATTTTGGCATCCGCAAAACTCTTGAGCGACCAGTTTCGCCCGTCCACACCGGGCAGGTTGAAATCGGGCGCAGTTGAGCCGAGCGGCAGGGTGGGAAACAGGTCGGCAGCCGATGCGTTGTAGAAAGTTGCCAGGGTTACGAACAGGGCGGAGACAAACCGGTTCATCACGGGCGATTTTAGTGGTGAGGGAAACCGGGGCAAGCGTTTTCTCGGAATTGAAATTGTTAACGACTGCGGAATAGTCCACTCGTGTCCAAATCAGCCTTTGGAAAATGAGTGTGGCACTGGCCGGACAAGGAAGCTTTCGAGCCTTCACCCCCTATTGAGACTTTCGCGAAAACCGGAATTGCGAGCGACCTTTTTTTGCCTGCAGAATTTGAAGCGTGAGCAGTTGGACGGTGCTTTGTCCAATGATCAAAATGTTGGAAGAAGAATGGCGTTCGGCACGCCATGGGTTACTGAAAAGATGGAGGTAGATTATGTGGCACATCAAAGGCTTGAATGTTGGAATCGGAAGAACCGGCTTCCGGGCATCGGTCGAACCATCAGACGAGGCCCGATCCATGAGGAGCGAACCATCAGCCAGGGAAGCATCACCAGGAATGCATGCCATGAACGCAGGCGATGGACAACCGGACAGTGAACTGTGTTCGGCGAGGCATTCGCTCAGGCCGGTCCATTTTTACTGCCGCGCTCCCCAGGCGAGGTCCGTTCAACTGGCCGGCGATTTCAACCATTGGAACCCGTTGGCCATGCAACGGCGCGACGATGGCTGGTGGTTCATCCAAGTCATGCTCATCCACGGCCATCATCAGTATCGTTTCCTGGTGGACGGCAAACCCGTGCTCGACCCGCGGGCGGCGGGGGTTGGCCGGAATCAATCAAACGAGGAAGTTTCGATAATCGCCGTCGGATGAAGCGGGAAGAGGCTGTCGCGCGCGGAGTGCCAAAAGGCAGTTTTGCAGCCGAAGCAATGTGAAAGTGCCGGTGAGCAACGTTTTCGGCTTGGCAGCGTAAGTAGAGATCCGCGCGCCTCGCGGAGTCGTGAGTGTTCGGATCGGCCGTTGTCCAACAGATGTCGTGATGGTGTTTCGGGCGGAGGCTGTGAGGGAAACGGCTTTTTTGTGAAATTTGGAAGGTTTATGAAGAGCGGAATCGAAAAAGACGGGCCTCGTGCGCTTCCTCTGGAAGAGGATTTGGCATGGTACAACGGGATTATGTGGCACATCAACGTCTCGAACGTCAGCAACGGAACAACTGGATCCCGGACGTTGGCCGTCGCACGGGTTCCTTGTAGCGCGGGTGCAGTCCCGGACGAATCCACAAATTCCGCCCTCATGGAATGTCAAAGTCTTCTTGAGCAACGGCACAGAAGCGGGCCCGTCGCCAGGCGTTCAGATTGCGAGCTCGGAAATTCACGGAGGCAAATTGTATTGATTAGGCAAGTCGGCTCTGCTCCAATCGAATCCGTTACGAAAACCAGGCTGAGGTGAAGTCAAAGAAAACCTGTTTTATGAGGACTACTGCATTCCCATTCCCATGGCTCGTTGTATCCATCTTTTCCTTGGCGTTTCTGCCGGCCCACGCAGCCGAGCGACAGGTATTATCGGTGCATCTGCCGGCAGTCGCGACGAATTTGCCGCCGATCGGGCGCCTGCCTGGATCGACGAATCTGGATCTCGCGATCGGTCTCCCGTTGCGCAATCAGCAAACGTTGAGCAATCTGCTCCAGCAAATTTACAGTCCGGCAAGCCCCCACTATCATCATTACCTGACCCCGGAGCAGTTCGCGGCGCAGTTTGGGCCGACCGAAGCGGACTATCAGGCGGTGATCGCGTATGCGGAGGCGAATGGATTCAAGGTGACCGGCAGGCATCCCAACCGCACGATCCTGGATGTGCGGGGTTCGGTGGATGTGATCGAGAAGGCGCTGCATGTGACGATGCGCACGTATCACCACCCCACGGAATCCCGCACGTTTTATGCGCCGGACGCGCAACCCACGCTGGACCTGGCGGTTCCGATCTTAGGCATCAGTGGGCTGGACGATTATTCGCTGCCGCGCCCTCGGGTGATAGCCAAGCCGCTGGCGCAAGGTCAAAACCCGCCGGCGCCGAACGCCGGCTCGGGGCCAAGCGGCACTTACATGGGAAACGATTTCCGCGCGGCTTACGTTCCGGCCTGGCCGCTCGTCGGTTCGGGGCAAATCGTGGGCCTGTTGCAGTTCGACGGTTACCATTCCAACGACATTGCCTATTACGAAAGCAAGGCGGGGCTGCCCAGCGTCACCCTCTCAAACGTATTGCTCGACGGGGTCAGCGGCGCTCCTTCAGGCAGTGGAGGCGAAGTCGAGGTATGCCTGGACATCGAAATGGCGATCTCGATGGCGCCCGGATTATCAAAAGTCATCGTCTATGAGGGGGCCAACTGGCACGACATCCTGAATCGGATGGCCACGGACAACCTGGCCAAGCAACTCAGTTGCTCGTGGTATATCCCCAACGGCGGACCGGATCCGGTGGCCGATCAGATTTGGCAGCAAATGGCGGCTCAAGGCCAATCCTTTTTCAATGCGTCGGGCGACGATGATGCTTACACCGGCTTGATCGATTTCCCGGGTGACACTCCCTACATCACGCAAGTCGGCGGGACAACCTTGACGACGAGCGGTCCGGGAGGTTCCTGGGTTTCGGAAACGGTCTGGAACTGGGGCGGTGGTACCGGCAGTGGGGGCGGGGTCAGTACGAGTTATTTGATTCCGAGTTGGCAAACGAACATCGACATGACGACCAACCAGGGATCGACAACGATGCGCAACACCCCGGACGTTGCGCTGCCGGCAGACAACGTTTACGTCCGGGCCGACGGCCAGGACCAGAATGTGGGAGGCACGAGCTGCGCGGCGCCGTTGTGGGCGGGTTTCACTGCATTGATCAATGAACTGGCCCTAGAAAACGGGGAACCGCAGGTTGGCTTCATCAACCCGGCCGTTTATGCCCTCGGCCGGAGCGGCAGCTATGGCTCGTGCTTCCATGATATCATCACGGGCAACAACGAAGGCCCCAGCAGTCCAACCAGGTTTTCTGCCGTGACCGGCTACGATCTTTGCACCGGCTGGGGCACGCCGACCGGCAGCGGCCTGCTCTACGCACTCGGAGTGCCTGAACCCTTGCGAATCACGCCGGGAACCGGCGTCATCTTCACCGGCCCGGCCGGAGGTCCATTCAGTCCCACCACGCAAACCTATTCCCTGACCAACAAAGGGCCGGGGACTTTGAGCTGGAGTCTCGTCAGCACTTCTGCCTGGCTCAAGGTCACTCCAAGCAGTGGCACACTCACCTCAGGCGGACCCGCCACCACGGTCACCGTGAGTCTGACGGTGGCGGCCAGCAACCTGCCGGCCGGGAGTTATCCCGCCACGGTGTCGTTCACCAATTTGAACGATCAATTCGGGCAGAGTCGCCAGTTCACGCTGGCGGTGGTGACGCCGCCGGTCATCACCACCCAACCGGTCGGCCAGGTGGTGTTCGAAGGCGCGACGGCGGTGTTCACCGTGGGAACCGCTTCCAATGCGCTTCTCTTTTACCAGTGGCAAATGGACAATGGCAGTTACCTGACCAACTTGACCGATGGCGGCAAAATCACCGGCGCCACCACCGGCGCCTTGACGGTGAGCAACATCTCTGCCGCCAACGAAGGAGCCTATTCCGTTACGGTGAGCAACGCCGCCGGGACGGCGACCAGCGCCGCAGCGTTCCTGACCATCATCCCCTGGCGGCCGGTGATCACCCAGCAACCGGTCAGCCAAACCGTGTTGCCGGGAGCGCCGGCAACCTTCACGGTGGCGGTCGTAGGCACCCATCCGTTCTCTTATCGCTGGCGACTGAACGGAACGAATCTGACCGATAACAGCAACATTTCCGGCTCGATCACCGCGAGTTTGATGATCAGCAATGTGACGGCGGCAAATGCCGGGACCTATTCAGTGGTGGTGAGCAACGCGCTCGGGTCGGCAACCAGCAGCGGCGCCGCGCTGAACATCATCCCGGTAACGGCCCCGGGTGTCACCCTGAGCACGCTGTCTTCGTTCACCGGCACGGGAGCTTCGGGCGAGTTTCCTTATGCCCCACTGGTGTTGGCAGGGGACGGCAGTTTCTACGGGACCACCGTCGAAGGTGGCACGAGCGGCTTGGGCACGGTGTTCCGGGTGACCACCAATGGCGTCGTGACAACGCTGGTATCGTTCAACGACAACAACGGTGCTCTTCCGTATGCGGGGCTGGTGCTGGGTCGGGACGGCAATTTGTACGGGACCACTTCACAGGGAGGCGCGAACGGGTATGGCACCGTTTTCAGGATGACGACCAGTGGCCTGCTGACGAGCCTGGCCAACTTCAACGAGTTCAATGGTTATTACTCGGTGGCCGGGTTGGTGCAGGGCAAGGACGGGAATTTCTACGGGACGACGATCTATGGCGGCGCGCTTGGCTATGGCAACGTCTTCCAAGTGACCCCATCCGGTTCCCTGACGGATCTGCATACCTTCAGCTACGCGGATGGCGGCTATCCTTCCTCCGTCCTGGTCCAAGCTGCCGATGGCAGTTTCTATGGAACGACAGAAAATGGCGGCCCCACCGGCTGGGGAACCGTCTTCAAGATTACGTCAGCCGGCGTATTGACCACGGTGCATGCCTTCAATAGCCAGGATGGCGGCATTCCCGTTCCTGGGCTGGTGCAGGATACGGATGGCAGTTTCTATGGAACGACGTACTACGGCGGCACGACCAATTCCGGCACAGTATTCCGGATTGCCGCCGACGGAACGTTTACCAATCTCTACTCGTTCACCGGCGGCGGCGACGGCAGCAATCCTTATGGCGGGCTGCTCCTGGCCGCCGACGGCAATTTCTACGGCACCACCCTGTATGGCGGGACCTACGCCGACGGCACGGTGTTCCGCATCGACCGCAACGGCACGTTGACGACCCTCGCCGAGTTTGATGGTTACCAGGGGGCGAATCCGGCAGCCGGGCTCGCGCAGGGCCCGGATGGCAACCTGTATGGCACCACCGAGAGCGGCGGTGTGAACGATGCCGGCGTCGTATTCCGAATTCGGATCGACGGCCCCCTGCAGATCACCAGCCAGCCGGCGAACCAGTCGGTTTACCTGGGTGGCACGGCGACGTTCAGCGTGGCGACCGTCGGCAGCCAACCGGTGACTTATCATTGGCAGAAGTCAGGAACCAACCTGGTGGACGGCGGCAGCCTGTCCGGCTCCACCAGTCGCCTGCTGACCATCACCAACGTGGACTTCGGCGATGCCGGAGTGTATTCCTTGATCGCCAGCAACGCCTACGGTTCGGTGACGAGCAGGCTCGCATTCCTCGAAATCATGGTTTCACCGCCGTCCATCACCGTCCAACCGGTCAGCCAAACCGTGCTGGCGGGATCGACCGTCACGTTCACCGTCAGCGCGGTCGGGGACCTGCCGTTCTATTATCAATGGATGAAAAACGGCACCAACCTCGTTGACGGTGGCAACATCTCCGGCTCCACCACCAGCATGTTGACGATCAGCGGTGCCACAGCCGCCGATGACGGCGCGTATTCGGTCCTGGTGAGTGATGACTTCTACTGGGCGGAGAGTGAGGACGCCGACCTCACGGTTCTGCCGGTGATTCAACCGGGCTACACGCTGGCCACGCTGCGCTCCTTTACCGGCGGCAGCGACGGCGCCTACCTGAACGGCTTGGCGCAGGGTTCCAATGGTAGCCTGTATGGCACGGCCCAATCCGGAGGCGCCAACGGTTACGGCACGGCGTTCCGGCTGAATTCCAATGGCTCGCTGACCACGGTGGTTTCTTTCAACCAGCTCAACGGCGCGTATCCTTATGCCGGGGTGGTGCAAGCCGCCGACGGCAATTTCTATGGGACGACCCTGGAGGGCGGAACCGCCTACTCTGGTTCGGTGTTCAAGATGTCGCCCTCGGTCGGTGTTCTCAACCTTTACTCGTTTACCGGTGGGACTGATGGAAATCTGCCGACGGCCGGACTGATCCAGGGATCGGATGGCAGCCTCTACGGCACGACCTACGAGGGCGGCACCAACGGTGATGGCGTGGTGTTCAAGATCACGACCAACGGCCTGCCCACCACCCTTTACAGTTTCACGGGCGGTGCTGACGGCTATGGTCCCTGGGCCGGACTGGTGCAGGGAACGGACGGCAATTTCTACGGCACGACCGAATATGGCGGCCTTCACTCTGGAGTGGGCACGGTGTTCAGGATCACGCCTGCCGACACGCTGACCACGCTGCACACGTTCAATGGCGGTTCCGATGGCGCCTATCCGGCCGGCAGCTTGATCCAAGGCGCGGACGGGAATTTCTATGGCACAACGTTCCAGGGCGGCACGAACGGCAGCGATGGGACGGTGTTCAAGATGGCCATCAACGGCGCCGTCACCATTCTGCACCAGTTCGGCGCAGGCGATGGCGCCAACCCGGCGGCCGCTTTGGTCCAGGGTTCGGACGGCAATCTGTATGGCACCACGGAAGCCGGCGGTCTCGGGGGTTACGGCACCGCCTTCAAGATAACCACCAACGGCGTGCTGACCACGCTGATCTGGTTCAACTGGTCCAATGGCGCCTATCCGGAAGCGCCACTGATCCAGGCGATGGATGGCAATTTCTACGGCACCACATTTTATGGAGGCGTGAGCGGCTATGGCACGGTCTTCCGGTTGACCCCCCCAATGCCTCCCCAGGTGGTAGTTCAACCCACCAACCAGACTGTTTACACGGGGATGAACGTCACGTTCAACGTGGTGGCCACCGGCACGGCGCCGCTGAGTTACCAGTGGCATCTGAACGGAACCAACCTCACCGATGGCGGCGACTTCACCGGTTCCACCACCAGCATCCTGGCTATCAATAATGTGTCGGTTGCCGATTCCGGAACCTATTCCGTCGTGGTGACCAACGCGTACGGTTCCGTGACCAGCACCGACGCGGTCCTTACCGTCACCGTGACCGCGCCGATCATCACCCTGCAACCGACCAATCTGAGCGTGTTGCCGGGCACCAGCGCGACCTTCACCGTCGCCGCGACGGGCAGTGTGCCCCTGTCTTATCAGTGGCTACTCAATGACGTCAGCCTGGTGGACGGCGGCAACGTATCCGGTTCCATCACCACCACATTGACCCTCGGCAACGTGTCCACCGCCAATGCCGGCACCTACTCCGTCATCGTCAGCAACCTGGCGGGCGCCACCACCAGCACGGGCGCGGTGCTGACCGTGGTATCGGTCACCCCGCCGGGCGTTACGCTGTCCATCCTGGCATCGTTTGGGGGCGGGCCGCAGGGTTACAATCCCAACGGGCTGCTGCGGGGCGGCAACGGTCGATTGTACGGCACGACCCAGAGCGGCGGAGCGAACACTTTCGGCACCGTGTTCGTGGTGGACACCAATGGCCTGCCGGTTGACCTCTACTCGTTTACCGGCGCCGGCGACGGGGCGTATCCGTATGCCGCGCTGATCCAGGGCGCCGACGGCAATTTCTACGGCACAGCCTTGGCCGGTGGAACCTCCGGCTATGGCACGGTGTTCAGTTTGGCCACCAATGGCACGGTCAATGGCCTTTACTCGTTCACGGGCGGCAGCGACGGCGCGTATCCTTACGCGCCGCTGGTGCAGGGCACCGATGGCAGTTTGCGCGGGGTGACTTACTTTGGCGGCGTTTACAGCTACGGCACGGTGTTCAAGGTGAGCACCAATGGTGCGTTCAACCTCCTCCATCCGTTCACCGGCGGCGCCGATGGCGCATTCTCCGATGCGGCCCTGGTGCAGGGCGCCGATGGGAATTTTTATGGCGTCGCCTCGGGAGGCGGTGCGCAAAGGAGCGGTACTGTGTTCAGATTGGCCGCCGATGGCACCGTCACTTCGCTGTATTCATTCACGGGCGGCAACGACGGTTATTCGCCCGATGCCGCGTTGGTGCAGGGCAATGACGGGAGTTTCTATGGCGTGACTTCATACGGCGGCACCAACCTCAACGGCACACTCTTCCGCATCACCACCAACAGCGTCCTGACAACGCTGCATGCCTTCGCCGGCGGCAGCGACGGCGCCACGGCTTACGGAAGCCTCCTGCAATTGCCGGATGGCAACCTGTATGGGACCACCGCGTATGGCGGGGCTTACAACGACGGCACCGTGTTCAGAATCACCCCGGATGGCACGCTGACAATCCTGGCCTGGTTCGACGGCTACAATGGCGCAAATCCAGAATCAGCGTTGGTGCAGGGATCGGGCGGGGCGTTGTACGGCACTACGCTGAGCGGCGGCGTCAACGGCAACGGAACAATCTTCCGGGTCACGGTGCCGGTTTCGCAGGTGGCACCTGTCTTTCAGACCGTGGCGCAAACCAATGGCACCTTCATGCTCACCTGGAGCGCGTTGCCGGGACAGAGGTTCCAACTGCTGTACTGTTCCGACCTGGTCTCGGGCAACTGGAACGATCTCGGCGGCGTCCTCACGTCGGCCGGCAGCACCGTCACGGCATCCGATGTGATGGGGTCCACCTCGCAGCGGTTCTATCGCGTGCAGTTGTTGCCCTGACCGTCTGGTGCAGGTGATGGAGATAAATTATGTGGCGCATCAATGTCTCGAACGTCGGAATCGGAAGAAACGGCTTCCGAGCATCGGCCGAACCATCAGACGAGGAAGTTTCGATCATAGCCGTGGGTTGAACCGCTCTTTATTTTGGCCAAACTGACATGAACGCGTTGAAAGGCTCCCTGAACGTGAACCACTTCATATTCAGACATCAGGCTTTCACTTTAATAGAACTGTTGGTGGTGATTGCCATTATTTCCATTCTGGCAGCGCTGCTGTTGCCGGCATTATCGGGAGCCAAAGAGCGGGCGCGGGCCACACAATGCCTGTCCAACCTGCACCAAATCGGCCTGGGCATGAGAATCTATGCGGACGACTCAAATGGACTTTATCCCGAGTCCGGCGCTGTCATTCCGTGGAATCAAATTGACCCGCAGACGCACAATCATGCTTGGCTGCAACAACTTATTTCCTTTGTGAACAACACCAATGTTTATCATTGCCCGGCGGATCGGCGGGCCTTTTTCAGCTACTTCAATGGCGCGCGGGCCGCCTACGTGGCTTCGACCAATTTCGCTCCGGTCAACAGCAAGTGGATTCGGTTTCCGTTCGCTTACGTGCTGGCGGGCGATACGCTGGGAGCTGACTTCGTCCCGGAGGACGCAGACAAGGATGACTACACACACAATTGCGTCGGCGGCCCCGAGAACGGCGTTCCGGCGGAAGAATGGAGGATCCACAGCAAAGGCCAGAATCTTCTCTTTGAGGACGGCCATGTCAAGTGGTACAAAGGTTACTCAACAAACGAGATGACGTTCCGCTACGACTGCATTCAGGGCTGGCAATGAGCGGCTTTCAATGAATTCGTTCTGGAGCAACCTGTAGAACAGTCGTCTGTGATTACTCAGTCATATTGGGGCCTTGTCTGGGCCATGGGTGCCTCTCGTAATTCATTTTTTTGGAAGGCAGAATCATGGAGTGCGGCAGCGAGCGATTGCAGACCGATACGAATGGACTGTTTCTGTTAACATTTCAAGATCTGTTCGACGGAAACGAGCGATCAATGATCTGGCGATACAAGGTAAAGTCCCGCGCCGTGGGCATTGATGACGGGCGCAAATTCCTTCATCACCGAACCGAGCTCTTTGTTGTGCCACAAATCGCGGATGCGGCCATTGCCGCCGAAACCAAGCTCCGACAATTTCACGGGAATGGCCGCCGCCGTTTCAGTCGCGAACGGGGATTGTGTGAAGACCAGGAAGCGCATCCCGCCGTCCGGGCCGCCGCCGCGCGCGGGAGCAGCGCCGCTGTCGTCAATTCCTGCAAACGACTGGAATCGCGTGACGCCGGGCGGCAGATCAAATTCGATCACGGATTTCGCATGAGCGCCGATGCCGAACGGCGCGGGTTTGCCCGCAACGATCAAATCTTTTCCGCTCGCGCTGTGCTCCGTGGAAGCCGCGCCCCGTCCGCTCGTCGCGCTCACCCATTTCAAATCCGTGAGCTTGGTCGAACCATTCGTCGTGACCAGCCTTGGCTCGGACCACACGACATCTTCACCGCCATTCCCGCCGCGCCCATCGTCCACGACGAGAAATAATTTTGTCGCGCTGGACATTTCCACATCAATGTTGACGCCATGTCCAGGCGTGCGGCGCGAGATGGGCCGACTTTTGAAAATCGCGCGGTCAGGGCTCAATTCACCCGGCTGCGCGCGCGTGTTGAACAATGCAACATATTTGTCCGGCGAACCCGGCACGTCGGCGATCCAGCCGTAGAAGCTGTCGCGATGAAACAATTCCTGATTCTTGCTGCTGTTTTGGTTCACGGCGATGACTTCGTCGTTTGTCAGCAGCGAAAGCGTGAAGTCATCGAGCTTCGTCAAATCCGCGCCAATCATGAGCGGTGATCGCGCGATGCACCACAGTGATATCATCGAGAATTGCTCGTCGCGCGTGAAATGAGTTTTGGTTGTTCCCATTTGCAGGATGCCGATCGGCAGCATGTCGGCATCGGGAAAATGGCCGGGACCACGATACGGCGTCCAGTCGCGCACGCGGTCGAACTGCGAAAGAAGTTGCGGCCAGTTGTCCCAGAAATCGCCGCTGATGCGCCACATATTGGCGTGCGTGCTGATGTGGCCGCCTTCACTCAACGGCGTCGCCCCCGGCGACGTGCTGAAAACAATTTTCCGACCCGTGCGGTCAATCGCGTTGCGAAGGGCTTCAATCTCCGACTCGTGATAGGGCGCGGAAAGGTCGTCCACCTTCACGAAATCGAGTCCCCATGATGCGAACAACTCGAAGACTGAATTGTAATACTCCTGCGCACCGGGCTTGGACATGTCCACGCCATACATGTCACCGTTCCAAAAACATTTGCTATTGGCGTCGGCGACGTCAGCAGCGGTGCAGCTCGTGCCTTTGATTTGAGTTTTGGAGTTCACGGCCTGGCGCGGAATGCCGCGCATGAGATGCACGCCGAATTTCAAACCAAGGCTGTGAACGTAGTCGGCTAGAGGCTTGAAACCTTTGCCATCGATCGCGGAAGGGAATTTATTGGTCGCCGGCACGAGTCGTCCCCATTCATCCATTTCCAATTTCGCGTCTTTGCGATAATCGAAGCCGGTCGCGTTCGGCTCATACCACTGGATGTCCACGACAATGTATTCCCAGCCATGGCGATGAAGATTCGCCGCCATGAAATCGGCCTGCGCGCGGGTCTGCGCCTCGGTCACGGTCGTGGCGAAACCGTCCCAACTGTTCCAGCCCATCGGCGGCGCGTGTGCCCAGGACCGGTAGTCGGAATCGGACGCACGTGCCGCAATCAACCCGCCAAACAATCCGACGAAAACGAACATCAGGATGAAGTTGCGTTTCAGGTTCATAGTTTTGTTTCACCAATGGACTTTTGAAACATGACTTTTAAAATGGAACAATTTGCCGTTCGCCTTGGTAAACAAGGGTTTTGTCGGGGTTGTCTGTAATTTCCACCCCGGTTCCATGATCTTTTCCCACGATGACGATGTTGAAACTGCGTTGCTTCAGCATCCCGGGAAACGATCCTTTCCGGTCATCGATGGTGAGCCGGCGGTTTGCGTCATCCCAGTGAAAATCAATGGTGGCATGGACGCCCTTTTCATAATTGTAGTTGTCGTTCTCGTCTTCATATAGCGTGAAACTTCCGGCGGCGCCTGGATAGATGCGCAACTCAATAGGGTCGGCTGGTTTTTCAGCCGCGTATTGAATGAACGGTCCCATGGGGAGGATGGAGCCGGACCTGACCATGAGTGGCATCTTGTCAATGGGGGCATCCGCGTTGAGGGTCTGCCCGCCCGGAAGGATCTGTCCGGTCCAAAAGTCCATCCATTGATTTCCGGCCGGCAGATAAACCGTCCGGGTGTTCGGCCTGGGCTCGACCATTTTTTCACGGGCGAAAATGTCGGGCGTCTTCCAGAAGAGCTGGGCACGGAAGGCGCCCAGGACCGAATTGGCCGTCTCACAGGCAAAGTCGTATTCCCTTCCGGCCTGGAGTTCCATGGGAACCGTATAGGATTCCACAGACATGTATTTATTGGGCAGTTCCTTGCCGTCCAGAGATATCCGCTTGGGCCCGAAACTTTTCATGTGGAAGCAGTATTGCCCGGTTTCAGTCGGAATCAGTTTGCCCTCCCAACGGACGGAGAATTTGGGATCGGTGATGAACTCCGGCCAGCCGGTGTACCAGAAGAGATTGATGTTGGTCTCCACCTGCTCGCGAACCAGGTTTTTGAACTCCGTATCGCCATAGTATCTGGCGGTCAGGCCCGGCTGACCATCCTTCGTCCGGAAGTATTCCGGCGATATCGGGATACTGTCCTCCGGCGGCCGGTGGAGCATGTATTCCGTCACCGGACAGACCATGATGGCCGCACCAAACATGAACTGGTCATCAATGGAATAGGTCTTTTTGTCGCCGGTGAAATCCATCGGCAGGCCGCGCATGATCGTATAGCCGTTTTCAGTCACCTGCCAGGCAAGTGAATAAAGGTAAGGCAGCAGGCGATAGCGCAGATTATCAAACTTCACGAGCACATCGCTGAAATCGCCAAACTCCCAGATCTCACGCGGAGTTTCCGAGCCGTGTGAACGGAAAATGGGGCAAAAGGCGCCGAATTGAAACATGCGGGTGTAGAGTTCCTGGTAAGCGGGGTCCTTGCCGCCGTCGGAAAAAACGCCGCCGTAGCTGCCAATGACAAAGGCGCCGATATCGAATGTCCAATAAGGAATGCCGGCCATGCTGTGGTTGACGCCGGCCGGGATTTGCCTTTTGTAAACATCCCAGTTCGCACCAATGTCACCCGACCAGGTCGTGGCAGCGGCCCGCTGCTGGCCGGCAAAGGTTGACCGGGTGAGGATATAGACGCGTTTTTGATCGGTTTCCTGACGTTGATGCTGATAGACCCCCTCGGTATCAACCAGGGAATAGGTATTAAGATATCTGGCAAACGAACCAAGATGGTTGGTCCCCACCCGCTTCATTTCATATTCCTCCGATTCCTTGGTGATGGCGTTGACAATGTCGGGTTCGGTCGAGTCCATCCACCATGCGTCAATCCCCTTGGAGAACAAACCTTTGTTAATGTATTGCCAATACAAGTCATCCGCCGCCGGATTGTAGGCATCGAAGTATCTGAAGCCGCCCCATCCCACCGTTGGGTAAAGGTAACCTCTTCGTTCCATATCCTTGTAAATCGACGTGGCCGGGCCGAGTCCCGCCCAGATGGAGATCATGATGTGAAAATTCTGCTGGTGAAGAATATCAATCATTTCCTTAGGGTTTGGATACCTTGTCTCGTCAAAGAACATGCTGCTCCAGTTGGTGTTGCCACCCCAATAATCCCAGTCTTGAACGATGTTATCGATTGGAATCCGGCGTTTGCGGTATTGCTGCGCGATACCCAGAAGCTCATCGCGATTCGCATAATGCTCCTTGCTTTGCCAGTAACCATACGCCCATCGGGCATACATCGGCGCCTGCCCGGTCAGCTCACGGTATCCGGCGATGACTTGATCCAGGTTCCGGCCGTAAATGAAATAGTAATCAATATTGTCGGCCACTTCCGACCCAAGCGACGTGTTTTCAGGGTCGTCAGAAAAAACGGATTTTGAATAGTTATCCCAAAGCAACCCGTAACCCGCGGCGGAAATCAGGAACGGGGTGACCGCCTGGGTGTTGGCCTGCACCAGTTTGACGGTGTGTCCGCGATAATTCATGTAACCGGATTGGTGCTGTCCCAGACCGTAAATCCCCTCGTCCGGCGTGAGCTTGAAATTTTGCCGGACACTGAATGCGTTTGTTTCATACGCGATCCTGACCGGGGTGATCATTGCCTCACCCTGCTCCTTCAAAATGATCTGGTTGTCGCCGGTGAGATATTGAATCGCACCGTTGCGTTTCGACAACTGGACGGTAACGTTCGCAGACCCCAGCCGGATGGTCCCGGCATCTTCCTGAAAATGGATGTTCAGGTCCGGGACATTCGTTTGAATCACGACCAGGCTCGCCTTTTCGGCCGTTCCGCCGGACACCCACTTGACGACGCGAACCATGTTTTCGGCATAGAACTGGACCTTCACGTTCAGTTCGCCGGTTTGCAATTGAACGCCATTGCGGATGTGTTGAGTCTGCGACAGTGCTTGCTGGACCGATGCTTTTCCCGACTCAGGGTGCTTAAGCTGACAGGATGTCAACAGGAAGTTCAAACAGAGGCCACACAACAACAGGGTCGAAAGCAGAATATTCTTTTTCATGGAAAATGGCCATGTCTCGATTTGGTGGACAGCGCCGGGGTGACGCATGAGGTATGGTTTAATTGAGTTTGGTTTCAAAGTCCACAGCGGATTGCTCACGTGGATAAACCCGTTCAGGCTGCGATTTGCCTTGATCAACCGCGAGTGAAGGGTGAAATTCTTTTCTCATGGTCTCGCATGTATGTTGTCCACGCGCAGGCCGGTGGATCGTGCTGGTGTTGGCGGTCGGTCTCGGCACGTTGCGCGTGGACGCGGCAACATACTTCGTCGCATCCAGCGGCTCGGACGCCAATCCTGGCACCAACCTCGCCGTCCCGTTTCAGACTATCCAACATGCGGCCACGAACATGGTGGCCGGTGACACCTGTTTCATTCGCGCCGGGGTTTATCGTGAGACGCTCGCGCCGTCGGGTTTCGGAACCAGGAGTGCCCCGATCACGTTCGAAGCCTATTCAAACGAGGTCGTCACGCTCGATGGAGCGGATGTCGTCACCGGCTGGACGTCTTTGTCAAACGGCATCTATCAGGCATCCGTCAATTGGGATCTGGGTGAAGGTTACAATCAGGTGTTTGTGGACGATGCGATGATGCATCAGGCGCAATACCCGGACTATGGCAACGGCGACGTGTTGCATCCCGGCGTTACTACCAACGTGACGGTCAACAGCTCAAACACCAATCTCATTATCAGCACGGCATGGAGTGGCAAACCCGTGAATTATTGGGCGGGCGCGTGGTTTGTAGGCGGGGTGGGAAATTCGTGGGCACGGCAGAGCGCACTCGTGGTTAGTTCCACGGGCAGCTCGATCACGGTGGATCCAGCGACGGCGACGCCCAACTGGTGGTTCACTGGCAGCGGCAGCGGCTTTCTTTTGGGCCTGTTTAGCTTCCTGGATGCCGATAGTGAGTGGCATTTGCAGACCAACTCAACCGGCAACACACTTTACCTGCGGATCAGCGGTGGCGGCGATCCTTCCACGCACACCGTTGAGATGAAGCGGCGGAACTGGTGTGTGGACATCAACGGTCGGAATTACATCACGGTGAGCGGCCTGAACCTGTGGGCCGGGGCGGTAAGGCTTCAGGGCGACGGCAACGTGCTGCAGAACGGTCAGGGGCAATTCCTCAGCCACTACATGATCATCAGCCAGGGTTACTATGAGAACGACAATACCGAACAAGGCGACGGGCTGGAGATCAATGGCAACAGCAACATCGTGCGCGGTTGCACGCTGTTCAATACGGCCGGGTCCGGCGTGTATAGCAGCGGCAGCAGCAATGTCATCACCCGCAATGTTATTTATAACACTGATTACTCCGGCACCTACGCCTGCTGCCTCGCCCTCCACGGCAGCGGGGATATCGTCACGTTCAACACCGCGCACAGCTCGGGCCGTGACATCCTCCGGCCCGAGGGCACCGGGTCCGACATCCGCTTCAACGATTTTTCCGCCCCGGGGCTGCTGTGCAAGGATCTTGGGGTCATTTATGTCTGGGGCGTCAATGGTCAGGGGCCCAGCGGGCCGGCCACCCGCATCGCGTATAATTGGATCCACGACAACAACTATCCCATCCCTTCTGCGTTGATCTACCTCGACAACTATGACCGGAACTTTGTGGTGGACCACAATGTTTGCTGGAACAGCGGCGGGGATTCGGGCATCCGGATCAATGGTCCCGCCCTTGGGCACCTGATCTACAACAACACGCTTTTCAACTGCGCCGACGTGGGCACTTACACCTATGATTCCTGGCCGAACAGCAACCCGGACCCGGCCCTTTGGACGAACGACGTTTATCAGTATTCAGCATCGAACAATCTCTTCCTCGCCGCTTCACCGCAGACGCAGCTCTTGAACTGGACGAACGAGGATTTTCGCCTGAAGCCCACAGCGGCCGCCATTAACGCCGGTGTAGTTATTCCCTGCTTCACCGATGGTTACATTGGCAGTGCACCCGACCTGGGCGCTTATGAGTTTGGCAGCCTGGCGTGGAATGCCGGGGTGGGATCCAGGCCCACGCTCGCCATCACCGGCGCTGGAGGCGGCAACCTGACGCTGACGGCTTCGCCTGATGCAGCCTTTTACCGGCTTTATAATGCCACGAATCTGCCATCGCCGGCGCTCTGGAATCCCGTTACCAACCTGCCGTTCGTGTCGGGTAATCAATGGTCTGTGACGCTGACCGGCGCCACCAATGTAACCTGGTTTTATCGCCTGCAAACCCAGTGATGTGCAATTCGCAGTGTAACTCGGTGCCATCTGCCATGCTCTGAGTCGTGGGTTGCGGCGCGAATCGATATTCTTGGATGGGAGGAACTGATTGGTGCGGCTAAAGCCGCCCCAATTGATCCCGGCAATGTCGCATAAAAAAAGAAGGGGCCGTGAGTGAAGCGAGGCCCGGGGGGTTGGTCTTTGGTTCCGTTTTGTCCGGGTCGGTGGCCTTGATTGCCTGGATAGGCTGAACTCAATGCGCCGCCAGCCAGTTCCTGCCAATCCCCATTTCCACGACGATCGGAACATCGAGCGAAATGGCGGTTTTCATTCTGCTCTCGACAAACGGCAGAACCTCCTTCTCTTCGGCTTCGTAGAGGTCGAAGACCAGCTCATCGTGGACCTGCAGGAGCATCCGCGTTTTCAGGTTCCGCCGCGCCAAGTCATCGTGGATCTGAATCATCGCCACTTTGATCATGTCGGCCGCCGTGCCCTGGATCGGCGCGTTGATGGCGTTGCGCTCGGCGGCGGACCGCAGGGTGTTGTTCGAGGACCGGATGTCGCGAAGGTAACGCCGCCGGCCCGTGACGGTTTCCACATACCCATGCTCCCGCGCGAACGTGATCGTGCCGTCCATGTATTTTCGTATCCCGGGAAACTGCGCGAAATAATGGTCGATGATCTCCGCGGCTTCCCTTCTCGGAATGCCGAGCCGCTGCGCGAGTCCAAACGCGGAAATGCCATACGCGATGCCATAATTCACCATCTTGGCTTTGCGCCGCATCTCCGCGGTGACGTCCGCCGACGGAACGCCGAACACCTTCGCCGCCGTCGCCGCGTGCACGTCCGCCCCGCTCTCAAATGCCTCCAGCAGGCCCGGCTCCCGGCTCAGGCCCGCGATAATCCGCAGTTCGATCTGGGAATAATCCGCCGATAGCAGCGAATAGCCCTCCCCCCTCGGAACAAACGCCTTGCGGATTTCCTGGCCCCGCTCGGTTCGAATCGGAATGTTCTGCAGGTTCGGGTTCTGCGAATTCAAACGCCCCGTCGCGGTCATCACCTGGTTGTAGGTCGTATGAACGCGTCCGGTCTTCGGCCAGATCGCCGCCGGCAGGGCGTCGGCGTAAGTCGATTTCAATTTCGCGGCCGCGCGGTACTCCAGCAACCGCCGTACGATCTCATGGTCCGACGCAAGCGCCGACAGCGTCTGTTCGTCCGTTGCATATTGGCCCGTCCTCGTCTTCTTCGGGGCTTCGGAAATCTTCAGGACGTCGAACAGGACCTCCCCCAGTTGCTTGGCGGAATTCACATTGAACTCGCGCCCGGCCATCCGCCGGATGGTCTTCTCTGATTGATCCATCTCCTTGGAAAGCTGCGCTGAAAAATCGGCAAGCGCCGCCGAGTCCACCGTGATGCCCTCATGCTCCATGTCCACCAGCACGGCAATCAGCGGCGATTCGATGTCGTAGAACACCCGCTCCTGGCTCCTCTCCTTGAGCAGCGGCTCGAGCACGACGCGCAATTGCAGCGCGACATCGACCTGCTCCATGGCGGTCTCCGCATTCCGCGCCAGGGCTCCGTCGCCGAGATCGAGCTGTTCCTGGTTCGATGGGTCCGCGGATTTGCCGATGCCGTAGCCGAGGTGCGCCTCGGACAGGTAATCGAGGCCATGCCGCATGTCCGGCTCGATCAAACTGTGGGCGATCAGGGTGTCGAAGAGCGTTCCGCGGACGGAAATCCCGCGCCATTTGAGCACGCTCAAATCCTGCTTGAGATTGTGCCCGACCTTTTCGATGCGTGTGGATTCAAACACCGGACGAAAGGCCTCAAGCACATCGGCCGCCTCGTTCGCATCTTTCGGTCCTGGAACATACCAGCCGGTGTGCGGTTCGAGGGAAAACGCCAGGCCGATCACTGGCGTTTCTTTCGGATCGATCCCGCCCGTTTCGATTCTGAAACAAAACGAATCCCGGCTTTGCAGAAGCTCAACCAGCTTCGAGCGTTCCGCGGCGGTTGAGATCGTCTGATAGTTGTGCGGAACGTCCGTGAGGGTCTTGAGACTCGCGTGCGATTGCGGCCTGGGCGGCGCGGGCAGCTCGCCGGCGGCGCCAGGCGATCCCCCGACAGGGACGCGCTGCGGCGCGTCCAGGCCAACCGGCAGGTCGGCCCTGCCGGGTTTGTGGAAAGGTTCGGTCCCACCGGCCTTCTCCTCAGGCGTTCCGGCCGTCGTCGCGACACCGGGTTTTGGCGGACTGTAACCGCGTCCGGCCTTGAAATCCTCGCCGAACAGACGCCGGCCGATGGAATTGAACTCGAACTCGACGAACAGGTCCTTGAGTTGCTGCTCGTCAGGCGGTCGCAGCTTGAGGGCATCGAGGTTAACCGGGCATGGCGCGTCACACAGGATCGTTACGAGCCTTTTCGAAAGCAGCGCCTGCTCGCGATGGGTTTCGAGCGACTCCCTGACGCGTCCCTTCAGTTCAGTCGCGCGCGCCAGCAGGTTCTCGACGGTGCCAAACTCGGCGACCAGTTTGATCGCGGTTTTTTCTCCGATGCCCGGCACGCCCGGAACGTTGTCCGACGAATCTCCCATGAGCGCGAGTACGTCCACCACCTGCTCGGCGCGCTGGATGCCCCAGCGATTACGGATTTCCGGAAGCCGCATGATTTCGACGCCGTCACCGCTCCGGGACGGTTTATAGAGAAACGTGTTTTCATCCACCAACTGGCCGAAATCCTTGTCCGGGGTGACCATGTAGGTTTGAAACCCCTCCTTTTCGGCCCGGCGGGCCAGCGTGCCGATGATGTCATCGGCCTCGAAGCCGTCGCACAAGAGCGCCGGGATATGGAAGGCCTCGAGCATCCGGCGCACGTGAGGCAGCGCCGCGGACAGGTCTTCGGGCATGGCCTGGCGGGTGGCTTTATATTCGGGGTAAGCCGCGTGCCGCTGTGTGGGCGCTTCCGTGTCGAAGGCCACCGCCAGGTGCGTCGGTTGTTGCCGGCTGAGAATATCGAGCAAGGTCTGGGTGAAGCCGTAAAGCGCGGAGGTATTCACTCCTTTCGACGTAAAAATGGGCCGGGCCACCAGCGCGAAGTGCGCCCGGTAAACCAACGCCATTCCATCCAGCAGAAACAACCGCTTCACCATGCCGCCATGGTAAACCCAATCCGGTGGAAATGGCCCGAAGATTTTTTCACCGATATCGGGGTGGCGACGGCT
>PLQC01000110.1 GCA_003159675.1 Limisphaerales bacterium | reverse complement strand
GACAAACCACATACCCGTAATTAGCGGATAAATTCCTTTGTCTGTTCTATCCCGAACTGGCCGACTCACCGCGGATTCAGACCGGCGGTTTGGCCGCGTTCCGCTTTTTCAAATCCTCCGCCAGAAACTGCGTCAGTTCTTTGAAGCGCGAGACGTTCTCGGGATTGATTTCCATGAGTGTCCGATGCGCCTCGAGACAGGTGCGTTTGACTTCGTCCCGGGTGGGGCTGGCGGTCGCGCAGCCGCAGGACTCGACCTTTTCCGGCAGCCGGATTTCGCCCTCGGCAAGTTCGAACAGATGCAGCACGCCGAGGTTCTCCAGCAGCTCGGCAATGCGGGGGTTCGGGTTGAACAACTCGAGCCGGCGCTTGACGTTGTCCGCCGGCAGCCCGCTCATTTTCAATCCAAACCCGGCCAGCACGCCCAGAAAAGTGCTGTCCATCAGCAGACAATCGGTCAGGTCCAGCACGAAATCGGTGCAACCCCTCTGCAGGAGTTCATTGACCAGCGTTTTGAAATCGATGCTGGACGTGAAATTGGCCTGCCCGGTGATCTTCACGCAGGCGAATTTCTCTCCCACGGACACAAACATTTTTGCCGACGGCTTGCTCATCGATTGCTTGCCTCAAAAAAAGTTCCGAGCGTCGTCCGCGGCTAGTTCGATGCCGGGGCCGCCCGCGTCCCGGGACGGCCTGCGATCTGGACCAGGGTCTGTTGGAGGACCAGGGATTCATCCAGGCCGCTCGAAACGAGGCGCTGGTTGCATTGCAGCAGCCTGTCCATCGCGCGGACGAGCTCGATCTGAGTGTAATGTTTCACCTGGGAAAGGGCTTTGTAAAGAACGTATGGGTTCAACGCGAGCGGGTTGAAACGGCGGTCGGCGGGCAGCCGCTCCGCCGGCACCCGCTCGAGTTGCGCTTTGAACCGCTGGTAATCCGCCTCCGGCTTGATCCAACCCTCTCGCAGCATTTCCTTCAACAGGAGCATCGCACGCACTTTGGCAATCAGGCCGTAGAGCAGGCCGATTTCGGATTTTTGCGAATCGAATTTCATGCCCCACAACTCTTCGTCCAGCCGGCGCAGGAGACGCGGCAGGTCCCGGTCGCCCAGCGCGTCGCCCAGGGCAAAGGCGCGCGCCGACTTGTTGCGCGCGCAAATGGCGGCGACGTCCTCCACCTGGATCGACGTTTGATCGCCCACGTAGAGCGAGAGCTTTTCAATTTCACCGTCCAACTGGCGCGCGTTCGCCCCGACGCGGCTGATCAACTCGGCCAGGGCTTCGTCGGAAATCTCCTTCTGCCTCGCGCGAATCCCCTTCCGCGCCCAGGCCTCGGCCCGGTCCGCCCAATCGCGGTCGTCCGGCGACCAGGCTTCAAAACTTTCAACGGTGCCGATTTTATCGATGGTTTTGAACAGCACCTTGCGCTTGTCCACCTTGGCCGCGCTGATCAGCAGGCGCACGCCGTCCCAGGAGAATTCCTTCCATTCCTGCGCCAGCTCCGCGAGGGTTTCCGTCACGGCGTGGCCGCCGGCGGTCCGTTCATCGCCGAGAAAATTGCAGTCTTGCAGCCAGATCGCCTTGGCGCTTCCGAAGAAAGGCAGCGTCTGGAGCGATTCGCGGAGCCGGGAGAGGGCTTTGAGCGCCTCGCCGCTGTTGGCAACCGAGGCGTCGATGATTTCGTGATCCATGCCGCCCAGTTCTTCGGTCCATTCGCGGTAGATCTGGCGGGCCCGTTGTTTTACCGTGAATTCGTCCTCGCCAAACACGAGTCGGACGGGGGACGGCGGCGGCTTGGCAACGGGAGGCATTTCTTACTCGGCCTCGCCGCCCGTTTCATTGATCCGATCCAGCACTTCGCTCATGTCTTCAACCTGCTCGAAGAGATTGGCGGTCACATAAATCGGGCGCTTTTGCGCGGCCGCCAGGGCGAGGCAATCGCTCGGGCGGGCATCAATTTCCACGATCTTGCGCGCGAGTTCGTTTTGCTGCTGCAGGATCAGCCGGGCGAAATAGGTCGAGTTCTTCAGATCCGTGATGATGATCCGTTCGACCGAGATGCTGAATCCTTTGAAGATGCTCTGGATGAGGTCGTGGGTCAGGGGGCGTTCCTTCGGAGTATCCCGCAGGAACATGCTGATGATGGCGCCCATCTGGGGTTCGACGTTGATGACAAACACCTTGTCATCGTTCCCGACAAAAAGCGCGCAGCCGCTGTTGGCGGGAAGGATTCCCCGGATTTGAACCGGCACCACATCATTCTTCATAGGGACAGTGTATTGCTCAAATCTGAAAACACAAGTCCGGCAGGGGTATGGAATAGCACGTAGATCTCATGCGGGCGGCGCCGGCACTTCCTTTGCCAGGAAACTGTTCTTGATGTAGGTCGTGAAATAGGCGTCCTTGCGCGGCGCGGACATCAGGCCGGTGTGACGGAACCCGGGCACGCCTTCAAAATAGACGGCGGGTGCGTTCCGGAACTTGATGTAGAGTCTGCGTGAGGAGATTGTGTAACCCACGGACTCGAATTGCTTGGCGTCCACCGGCACCATTTTCACCGCGAACTGGCCTGGTATCGTCATAGTTCTCCTTCCCTTTGTCTCCGAAGTTTGTACGGGATCAGGCCGTCTTCGTCGAGAGTTTTCAGTGGGATTGACCGCAACTGCAAGGAACTCGGGCCCCTGCCGCGACGCCCTTGTCCGGATCGTAGTTCAGGTTTGGCCCGAGCCACTTCTCGATTTCCTGCAAGGTCATCCCTTTGCGAAGGTGGTAGTCCAACGCCTGGCCGCGGTCCAGTTTGCCAACGGCAAAGTATTTCGATTCCGGGTGGGCGAAGTAGAGTCCACTCACGCTGCTGCCGGGCCACATGGCACAACTTTCGGTCAGCCGGATCCCGGTGTTCCTCTCCACGTCCAGCAGTTGCCACAGAATGCGCTTCTCGGTGTGATCCGGACACGCGGGATAACCCGCCGCCGGACGGATGCCGCGATACCTTTCGTCGATCAACTCCTCGCGGGTCAGGCTCTCGCTTTTTCCGTAGCCCCATTCCCCGCGGACGCGTTTGTGCAGGAATTCCGCGAACGCCTCCGCCAAACGGTCGGCCAGGGCTTCGGCCATGATGGCGTTGTAATCGTCATTGTCGGCTTTGAACTTTTTGACCAGCTCATCCAGGCCGATGCCGCTGGTGACGGCAAATGCGCCGAGGTGGTCGGCGGGGATTTGAGATTTGAGATCCGAGACCCGGGGTCCGCGGGGAGCCACGAAGTCCGCGAGGCACCAGTTCGGCGTGCCGTCGTCCTTCTCGATTTGCTGGCGGAGAAAGTGGAACGAGGCGAGCACGCCGGCGCGGGTCTCGTCGGTGTACAGTTCCACGTCGTCTCCGTCGCGGTTGGCGGGGAACAGACCGTAAACACCGCGCGCCGCGATTAGGTTCCGGGAAACCATCCGATCGAGCAGCGTTTGGGCGTCGGCGAAAAGTTTCCGCGCTTCTTCACCATACCGCTCGTGCTGGAGGATCGCCGGGTACCGTCCGCGCAATTCCCAGGTGTGGAAGAACGGCGACCAGTCGATGAGCGGCACGAGGTCGGAAAGGTGGATGCGGGATGCGTCCCGCGTGGCGCCCGACGGTTCGTCGGTGGACAGGACCCGGATGCCGGTGAACTCCGGTTTCGGCAGGTCATCGTGCTTCAGCTTTGGCGCATTCGCCCGGGCTTTTTCGAGGGACACCAGCTTCTGCCGCCGGGCGGCGTGCTGGGACCGGAGGCGGGCGTACTCTTCGGCGACTTGCCGGACGAAACCGGGTTTCAGATCCGGGTTGATGAGGCTGCCGACCACCGGGACGGCGCGGCTGGCATCGAGGACATGCACGACCGGCTGGCCGTAACCGGGGGCGATTTTCACCGCGGTGTGAGCCTTGCTGGTCGTCGCGCCGCCGATGAGCAGCGGCAGCTTCCATCCCTCCCGTTCCATCTCGGCCGCAACGTGGGCCATTTCGTCGAGTGACGGCGTGATGAGCCCGCTGAGGCCGATGACGTCCACCTTCTGCTCGCGGGCGGCGGCCAGGATTTTCTCGCACGACACCATCACGCCCAGGTCGATGACCTCGTAATTGTTGCAGCCGAGCACGACGCCGACGATGTTTTTGCCGATGTCATGGACGTCCCCCTTGACGGTCGCGAGGAGGACCTTGCCCCGGGCGCGCCGCAGTCCGCTGGCGGCTTTCTCGGCTTCCATGAACGGTTGCAGATATGCCACCGCCTTTTTCATCACGCGGGCCGATTTCACGACCTGCGGCAGGAACATCTTGCCGGCGCCAAACAGATCGCCCACGACGTTCAGGCCGGCCATGAGCGGGCCTTCGATCACGGCGATCGGCTTGCCGTATTTTTGCCGCGCCTCTTCCGCGTCCGCCTCGATGAAATCGACGATGCCTCTCACCAGCGCGTGACTGAGGCGTTCTTCGACGGTGCCTTCGCGCCAGGCGGCTTCCGGGGACGGCGACGAGGATGAAGGCGAGGGCGATTTAAGGTTCTCGGCGAATTTGATCAGCCGCTCGGTCGCGTCGGGCCGGCGATTGAGCAGCACGTCTTCGACCCGTTCCAGCAAATCCCGGGGAACCTCGTCATAGACGGCGAGCTGGCCGGCGTTGACGATGCCCATGTCGAGCCCGGCGCGAATGGCGTGGTAAAGAAACGCGCTGTGCATGGCTTCGCGCACGACATTGTTGCCGCGAAAACTGAAGCTGACGTTGCTGATCCCGCCGCTGACCTTCGCCCCCGGCAAATTCTCCTTGATCCAGCTCGTGGCGCGGATGAAATCCACGGCGTAATTGGCGTGCTCCTCCATGCCGGTGCCGACGGTGAGCACGTTCGGGTCGAAAATAATGTCCTCGGGCGGAAAACCGGCCTTTTGAACCAACAAATCATAGGCGCGTTTGCAGACCTCGGTGCGGCGCTGATAAGAGTCCGCCTGGCCGCGCTCGTCAAATGCCATCACCACCACCGCCGCGCCGTAACGACGCACGAGCTTTGCCTGGTGCAGGAATTTCTCCTCGCCTTCCTTGAGGCTGATCGAATTGACGATGCCTTTGCCCTGAAGACATTTCAAACCGGCCTCGATAACTTCCCACTTCGACGAATCCACCATCACCGGCACCTTGCAGATGTCCGGTTCGGACCCGATCAGGTTGAGGAAGCGGGTCATGGCGGCGACGCCGTCGATCATGCCCTCGTCCATGCACACATCGATGACCTGGGCGCCGTTCTCGACCTGCTGGCGGGCGATGGCCAGCGCGGCCTCGTAATCACCCGCCTTGATCAATTGGGCGAATTTCGGCGAACCGGCCACGTTCGTGCGTTCGCCAATATTGATGAAGTTGATCGAAGCATCGGAAGGTGCGCCCGCCTCGGATGCCTCTTTCCCCGCCTCGTGAGAAACCCGCGGCGCGGGGCCTTCGGCGCCGCGAAGCGCGTGGACGCCCCGGATCGTCAGCGCATCGAGTCCGCTGAGCCGGAGCCACGGCTCGATTCCCGGCACGTTGCGGGGCGGGACCCCGCGCACGGCATCGGCGATGGCTTGAATGTGCGCCGGGGTCGTGCCGCAGCAACCGCCGACGATGTTCAACCAGCCGTTCTCCGCCCATTCCTTCAGTTGGGGCGCGAGCGTTTCTGGCGTTTCCGGAAAACCGGTCGGCAACAGCGGGTTGGGCAACCCGGCATTCGGATAGGCGCTGACGAAAATGGGGGCGATGGTGGAGAGCTCCTGCACGAGCGGTCGAAGCTCCTTCGGGCCCAGCGCGCAATTCATGCCGACGCTCAGGAGCGGCACGTGCGAAATGGAATTCCAAAACGCCTCGACGGTCTGGCCCGTGACACCCCGGTTGCTGCCAGCCTGAATGTAAGTGACAGAGGCCAGAATCGGAATCTGCGATTTGCCGGTTGCGACCGGCGATTGGGCGGTGCGGGAACGGTGCGGGAACGGTTCGAGCCCGCGTTCCTCGAGGGTTTTCAGAATGGCAAAGAACGCCGCCTTCCCGTTCAGCGTGTCGAAGATGGTTTCGACGAGCAGGAGGTCGGCTCCGCCGTCCAGCAGCCCGCGAACCTGTTCGCTGTAAGCGGCGACCAAGGCGTCGAAAGTGGTCCCGCGTGCACCCGAATTGTTGACGTCGGTGCTGATGGAAGAGGTCTTGGTGGTCGGCCCGATCGAGCCCGCAACGAAACACACGCGACCCGGCTGCGCGGCCATCACGTGATCCGCCGCGCGGCGCGCGCAGACGGCGCCGGCGCTGGCCAGTTCGTAGGCCAGCGATTCCATGCCGTAATCCCCCAGGGAAATGGCCTGGGAGTTGAACGTGTTCGCTTCGATGATATCCGCCCCAGCCTCCAGGTATTGGCGGTGGATCTCCTCGACCAGGCCCGGCTGGGTGATGTTGAGCAGGTCGTTATTACCCTTGAGGTCCTTGCCCCGCCAGTCCTTGAATCGCTCGCCGCGAAAATCGGCCTCACCCAGCCGGCGCTGCTGGATCATGGTCCCCATCGCACCGTCGAGGATGACGATCCGTTCGTGCAACAGCCGCTCAAGGTCCCGTGCTCTGTTCGATGCCGCGCTCACGTTTGATGTCTCAGTCCGCAAAACCGCGCCGGCCGGACCCTTCCGGACGACCCAGGCTGCGCGAAAACAATATCGAACGACAACCCGGCGCGCAAGTTAAAAATCAACATATCTTGATATGAAGATATGTTCATTGGAAACCAGGGTGTTCGCGGGAAGCGTCCAGCAGGGACCGGGGCGCGGACGGCCTTGTCCGCGAAATGCTGGAAACCGGTTCGCGCGGACAAGGCTGTCCGTGCTCCGGTTAAAGGTTCAAGGAGAGTGCCGGGATGCGCAACCCATGCTGGGGGTTCAGGCCGTTTGAGGAAGTGCATTCCCATCGGTGCATACCGCACCGCAGCCGAGCGCATCGGGTGCGCCGCGATGTGCTCTCGGGCGCGTGCATTTTCGGGTTGACGTTTTCTGATGGATTAGTAGTGTGATTGATGTTGTCTCTGAGCAAAAGTAGAGTTTGAAATAGACGTTTGAAACGAACCAAACAAACAAAGGAATCCAAATGAAACTAAAAACCAAAATCCTTGCAGGCACCGCCACGCTGGCATTTTTAGCATTTGCTGCGGGCAGTCTTCAAGCGGCGAACCAAGTGACAAACCTTCTCACGATCACCGCGACGATCCAGGAGCAAGGCAGCACCAACATCAATGTCCATAGCGGCGTCACCACGGTTACGGCACCGACCAAATTCGCTTTTAACACGAAACAATTCCTCGCGCTTCTGGCTCAGGATGAACATGCAGCCAGTAATTATAACTCTGCCACGTTTCCTCCCGGCGCGAAGCTGGTGATAGTAGTTAGTGATAGTAATGCCCCCTATTTTTGTCAGGTGGTGGACAAGAACAATAACTTTCTCGTTGATGTTTCCAACATTCTAAAGTTCCAAACCAACATAATCTTCCAACTTTATAGCGGCAAAACAAAGAACTATAGCTTTGGCGTTGGGGGCGACCCGACCGTGACCACGCTGCACGTGCCGACGTTCGGTTTTGACGATTCAGGGATAACCAATGGTGTCGGCTTTCAGTGCTCTATGGTGGGCTTGATGAAAACCACGGTCACCTACACCATCGTCAACAGATCGACTTTAGTCGTAACCACATCAGGCAGGATCGCCTCCTTCGCTGGCGCAGGAACCAATCAAAGCACTCCTTTTCTCGTAACTGGCAGCTTGAATGCGACCGGAAGGAGGACTTTTAGATAGTCCGTCGGGTAATGTCGTGGGACATTGACTCGCGGTTGGTTCGACACGGCTGAACCCGTGTCGAACCAAATGCTTTGCAGACAAGAGGCTATTTCATGAGACCCAAAGTTGTCGCCACAATTCTGTTGCTGGCGTTTGGCGCGTTGGGGGTTGTGGTTCTGATTTCAAGGGTGTTTCACCATGAGGAAGGCCGCGAAGCGGCGGGGAATTTGCCTGTTGCACAAGCGGGGACAACCCTTCCGCCTGAAAACGATTTCCCCGCTTCCGCACCGCTGGCCGTCGCAAGCGACAAGGCGACAGTCGCCATTCCGCCCGTCATTCAAGAAACGAATCACGCGGACTATGTCAGCGAGCGCATCGCCGAACTCATGGAGTTGGCGATGAACGATGATTCCGATTCGCTGAACACCATTTGGGCTGAACTCTCCAACCCGGACAAGGAAATCCGTCAAGGAGCACTCGAGGCGGTTGTTCAATTTGGGGATCGTTCCGTCGTCCCGCGCTTGCGCGAACTCGCCGCGCAAACGGAAGACCCCGCCGAAGCAGCCAGCATTCTTGCGGCAGCGGACCATCTTGATTTGCCCCCCCTTGGCGAACCGCACGGCACACAATAGGCCGGGGCACGTTACGATGGTTTTCACCAGCACATGCTCGTCGCCGATGGGCGAGCGATAGAGTTTTACCGGAAATGCGGATTTGTGCAGACCATGACCACTGACGGGAAGATGCTGCTTGTCAAACCGGATGCAGCGAACCCCGCGATAGGCAGCCAGCAACTGGCGCAAGAATCGTGCGTTTTCCGAGCGCCGCCAGAGAAGCACGACCTGGCGGTCGTGCTGGCGCGCCGTGGTTGGTGGTCCATAGGCATTGGGGTGGGCATTGGAGGCGTGTGCTGGTTGATTCGCCGGTTCAAGGATTCCGTGTGATCTGACCGCAGGCCCGAACACATCGGCGGCGGAGGATGACCGTTCGACAGGAACACCGCCGTTGAAGTGCTCCCAGAAGGCGGCGTTTTCCTTTCGAGGTAAACCGGTTCGCTGTTTGGTGCCAGTTGGTGCCAGCAGGGTAGTCTCCTACAACCCTTTCCCGGAGAAGGAGAAATCCTTGACTTTGCACTAAATCCCTTGACAATACGTATGTTGTCAGACCGCTAAGGCACTGCGGCTGAAAGTCTTATCTTGCGCATATGGTGGAATTGGCAGACACGCTACTTTGAGGTGGTAGTGGGGCAACCCGTGCAGGTTCAAGTCCTGCTATGCGCACCATCCGCTTCGCTGAATACCCAATGAACCGATGGGCCGGTTCAGGCTGAGCGACATCCAAGGGAGCTTGGAAGCGAGATGTAAAGTGGATTTGAAAAGATCACGATTTTGATCCCAACGCGGGACGCAAAGCGTCCAAGTGCGCTGCCGGCGCGAGAGGGTAAAGGGCAGACGCAGAGAAGCGGAGCGCGAGCGGTGTCCGCGAAACTGCACCCTAAAAGCAAAGTGCGATGTGTGTGACTGACCCATTTTCAGAAATGTCATTTTTCTAGGACCGACCCTTTCACTTTCATTGTATCCGTGGTGGACGAACGCACCGG
>PLQC01000084.1 GCA_003159675.1 Limisphaerales bacterium | reverse complement strand
ACTCAGCTATGAAATATCCGGGTTAGCCCGGTTCGCGAAGAGGATGAGTTTGAGCGATCATCGGGGATCGCGGCCCGCAACCGCACGATTTCCCGTCCCGCCGAACGTCACCCCTCTGATTTCAAAACGTCACCATTTCCCGGTTGCGGCGGGTGAAGCGGCAGGATTCCCCGTAGCCGACCTCGCGCGCGAGCTGGACGGCCTCGGCAAAATGGATTCCGACCTCCTGCGGCGCATGGGCGTCCGAGCCAAAGGTGATCGGGACGCCTGTTTGAAAGGCAAGATCGAGAATCCGGCGGCTGGGATAGATTTCCTTGCAGTCCTTCCGCAATCCGGCGGTGTTTAGTTCGATGGCGCAGTCGTGCGTTTTAGCCGCATTCAGAAAACGTTCATAGAGTGGCGTGCAATCCCGGTCGGGCCGACAGCCGAATTTCTTCGGCAGATCGGCGTGGCCGATGATTTCAAAAAGGCCCGTTTCGGCGGCCATCGTCAGGCGCTCGAAGTAAACCGACCACACGTCCCAGGGATCTCGGGATTTCCACTCGGACAGCTTGCGG
This sequence comes from Limisphaerales bacterium, assembly GCA_003159675.1. GTDB lineage: Bacteria > Verrucomicrobiota > Verrucomicrobiia > Limisphaerales > BOG-1460 > BOG-1460. The sequence goes on along the minus strand of PLQC01000084.1, from coordinate 15,833 downwards.
GGGTCGTCCACCGCCCAGGAGTCCGAAACATAGTGGACCGAGCCGATGAAATAATCCCACGGATGGCGCGCGGCCAGTTCGCGGATCCAACCTTCCTGGCCTGGCAGGAAGTCCACTTCCAGCGCGAGTCGAATGGTCAGTTGCGGAAACTGCGCCTGCGCACCGCGGACTTTCCCCACGTATTCATCGAGCTGGTCGAACCGCATCCGCCAGTCGTCGAAATCATCCCGTCGCATCGGCGAGTGGTCGGAGAACCCGATTTCCGTCAGGCCAACAGCCACCGCGCGCGCGGCGTACTCCGCCGGCTCACCGGCGGCGTGCCGGCAGAGTGGGGTGTGCATGTGATAATCAGCGGGCAACGGCATGGTTTGAGTGTTCAGAGTCGAGGGTTGAGTGTCGAACAAAAACATCAGCCCATTGGCACAAGACAGGACGCGGCCACGCTCCGCATCTCTCCGGACCGCGACTGGGTGCGAAGCACCAGTCGCTGCGCGTCCCCCTGTCATGTCGCGTTGGGACTTTCTCCAGCTTCACGTTTGCGACCGAGGATTTGTGCTTGATATAACCGGCCTGAACCGGCATGAGCCTTGGATCGTTACGTGTGAAAAACCGCCGCGAATTCTTCAAATCCATTGCCGCAGCCGGCGTCCTCGGAACGGTCCAGGGGTCTGCCGCAGAATCAGCCGCTAAAAGCCTCGCCGCGCCTGGCGGCGGACTCGAGGATCGCGCGTATTGGGTTTCCATCATGGAAAAGCTCGCCGGCCCGGTGCTGGGCAGTCTGTCGCGCGGTGAGTTGAAGAAACAAATGCCGGTGGAAACCCCCGGCAGCGCCGCGGATCGCCGCCGATTTTCCCACCTGGAAGCATTCGGACGACTGCTCGACGGAATGGCGCCGTGGCTGGGTGCTTCCGGCCTCACCCCCATGGAAGGCAGACGCCAAAGCCAACTGCTCCGGTTGGCGCAGGATTCACTCGACGCCGCCACGAACCCGCATTCGCCGGATTTCATGAATTTTGCCGACGGCGGCCAACCGATCGTGGACACGGCGTTCCTCGCACAAGGCATTCTGCGTGCCCCGCAGGTCCTCTGGGAACCGCTCGATCCCCGCGTGCGCCGGCAAATCGTGTCCGCCCTGAAATCCTCGCGCGTCTTCCCCACGCCGCGCGGAAGCAACTGGGTCCTGTTCGCCGCCATGATCGAAGCCGCGCTCCTGGTGTTGGGCGAAACGACAGTTGGAGAGCGTCTCGAATCCTGCCTGCGCCACATGCTCGGCTGGTACAAAGGCGATGGCCTCTATGGAGACGGCGAGTGGTTCCACCTCATCGTTCGAGAGCCCTCAGATCGATCTTTTCGCCTCTGCCCGCTCGGATGCTGAAGCGGCCTTAAGGCCGCGCGCCGGGGGCAGGTTGTGGCTTTGTCGCGCGATTCGCGCCGCCGAATCCGCCGTTGACAGGGGTTTGGCTTGTTTCTACTTTCCCGGCGCAAAGACAGCGAGCTTTGCCCCGAATGTGAGTTCGGGGATTTTTATTGTCGCAGGCTGCAATGCCGGGAGACACTCTGCCCGAGATTGACTTTATGTCGAACACGATTCTAGTCGGCGCCCAGTGGGGCGATGAAGGCAAAGGCAAAATCATCGACGTGCTGACCAAGGGGGCGGACGTGGTCGTCCGCACACAGGGCGGCAACAACGCGGGCCACACGGTCTTCATCGGCCGGCAGAAATACGTCCTGCACCTCGTTCCCTCGGGGATTCTTCGCAGGGGGAAGACCTGCGTTATTGGCAACGGCGTCGTGGTGGATCCGGTGGGTCTCGTCGAGGAGATCAAGGGTCTGCGGAAGCTCGGCGTGACGGTGGACGGCAACCTGTTTCTCAGCGAGACCGCGCACGTTGTTTTCCCGTATCATCGGGAGCTCGATGCCCAGCGTGAAGTCATCAAGGGCCTGAACAAGATCGGCACGACCAAGCGCGGCATCGGACCCGCGTATGGAGACAAGGCCGCGCGCACGGGGTTGCGCGTCATCGATCTGGTCACGCCCGAAAAATTCAAGAGACAGCTCGAAGCCAAAATCAAGGAGAATAACAGCATCCTGAGAGCCCTCGGGGCGAAGCCGCTTTCCTTCAAGGAGGTTCACAGGGCATATCGCGCGGCGGGAGACTATTTAAAGCCGTTCGTCGCCAACACGGTTGTGTTGCTGCACGAGGCGATGGACCGCGGCAAAGACATTTTGTTCGAGGGCGCTCAAGGCACCTTTCTGGACATCGATCACGGGACCTACCCGTTTGTGACGTCGTCCAACACGACGGCAGGCGGGGCCTGCACCGGTTCGGGGATCCCGCCGCATCGAATGGATCGCGTGGTGGGCGTCATGAAGGCCTACACCACCCGGGTGGGCGAGGGGCCGTTGCCGACGGAAAGCGCTGAGATTGCGGACATGCTGCACGCGATGGGCCGGGAATTCGGCGCGACCACCGGCCGCGCGCGCCGCTGCGGATGGTTTGACTCGGTCGCCTCCCGGCATGCGACCATGGTCAATGGCATCGATGCACTCGCGATCACGAACATCGACGGCCTCGACACTGTGGAGACCATCAGGGTTTGTATCGGCTATCGGGACGGGCGGAAGCGTTACGACTACGTGCCCAATGACATCGAAGTGCTGTCCCGGTGCGAACCGGTGTACGCCGAGTTCGCCGGTTGGCGCGCTCCGACGCACCGGGCGCGAACGTGGAAGCAGTTGCCGCCCAAGGCGCGTTCCTATTTGAATGCGATCGCGGACTTGACCGGCGCGAAGGTGGGCATTGCGTCGGTCGGGCCAGGACGCGACCAGACGATTTTTGTTTGATGGATGTAACGTCGCAGCATTCCGGCGGACGGGTCCGGCCGATGCGACGATGCGCCGATTCAAAGCATGAGCACTGCGCCACACTTCAGCCCCGAAGCCAGGGCCCAGCTCCCCCGGCATGTCGCCATCATCATGGACGGCAACGGACGCTGGGCACGGCAGCGGCATCTGCCGCGGATTGAAGGCCATCGGATGGGTGCGGAGTCGGCGCGGGTCATCATTCGGACGGCCGGCGAACTGGGCATCAAGTATCTGACCCTGTATGCGTTCTCTGTGGAAAACTGGAACCGGCCGAAGGAGGAGGTGGACGCGCTGATGAAATACCTCATCCACTACCTCAAAACCGAAACGCCCGAGCTCAACAAGAACAACGTCAAACTGGAAGTCATCGGCCAGATTTATCGCCTGCCGGAGAACGTCCAGGAGCATCTCAGAAAGTCGGTCGCCGCGCTTTCCAGGAACAATGGGCTGACATTGATCATGGCGCTGAGCTATGGGGGCCGGACGGAGATTGTGGACGCGGTCCGCAGCATTGCCGAAAAGGTCAGGGCTCGCGAATTGGATCCTGCGGACATCACCGAGGAGGTGTTCGCTCAAAATTTGTACACGCGGAACTTGCCGGACCCGGACCTGCTGATTCGCACCAGCGGAGAAATGCGGGTGAGCAATTTCCTGCTGTGGCAGATTTCCTACGCCGAACTGGTCATCACGCCGACGCTCTGGCCGGATTTCCGCAGGCCCCAATTCCATGCGGCGTTGGAAGAATACCACCAGCGACATCGCCGGTTCGGCGGACTTTAGTCACAATTGATTCCCAAGCGGATTTCACCGCTAAGGCCGCTTGACTCCACCTTCGCAGCCTGTTTGTCAAAGCGTGACCGTGAGGCGGATACATTTGAATTTGCCGGGCGGGCCGGGCAGGAGAACGGCATGACCCCAATTCTCACGATCGGCAGCCAAATTGTTGAATGTGGATCCAACCCTTCGAGATGCAGAGGGAATCATTTCTCCACAACCTGCAAAGAGACTGAATCCAGCCACGCTTTCCCGTCGCCCACGAGATAAAGCCCGTATGAGATGAAAGCGGCATCCACCGGCACATCGGCAATGATTTCGTGACAGCGCCATTCGGGGGTATTGACCGGGTATTGATCCAACGTGTCAAAGACGGCTTTATGTGGGTCCCACTGGAACGCGGTCCGTCGCGTGATTACCAGCCTCAGCCAGGCATGGTTTTCCGGTCCCGTGACTTCCCCACGCGTCGCGGCCTCCAGTTTTATCTTTTTGCCCCGATAGGGTTTCGCATCGAGTCGCTGCGACAAGCTACCAACCGTTTCGCCATAGTGTTTGCCCGGTGATCGGCTGAGCATGGCGCAGCGTTTGCCCGTATGCGGAGTGTCTTCGGTGGTGACGACCTGAAAGTCGTGCCCCGAAAGATCCGGCGACAATTGCCAGCCAACCGGTGGTTTGCCGGCCTCGCTTTCCTCGAAATCTGTGTTCGATGGAGCCCGGAGCTTTTGTGGCGGCTCACGGCTGCTCAGCGGCTTCGCCGGGGCGGTCTTCTCGACGAACAACAAGCCATCGTAAATTCTCGGAACGCACCGTTGGTTAAGGCCGGAACTGTGCTCAAAAAAATCGGCCCCGAAGTCCCGGGTATCGTGGGGCACGGCGAACCACTCTGCCACAGGCCCGCTTTTCGGCAAGGTCCGCAGATCAATCGCTGCGATTTGCAGGTCCGCAGAGGCCAGCAGGGCATCCAGGCTGCCTGCCGGTGCTGGCGCCACTTCAAAGGGACGCAATCCTCCTTTGGTTTGGACAGGCCCTTCCATGGCTTGGAATCCTCCCTGATTGAATACGAAGCCGAACACAACCATGTCCGGCCCATAATTCCGGCGCAGATACCACCCCATCGCGCCCTCGGCCGTTGCGACGTGACCGTTATGCGCCCAGACCACTGCTTTCGCGTCCGGTCCTTCGCGCCCCATCATCCACAGGATGTTTTCCGCCATCGCGCGATCCCGAAGTTGCGATCCGAGGGTGTTTGGACTGCGCAATTCGATGTTCTGGCTCAGCACTCGGGCGTGCTGACGAGCAATGGCCCAATCCTCCGCGCTGCTCTGCCGGATGTAGTCCCGCTTCCGCCGGTCGAAGCCCGACAATACAGCCTGGATCGTTTGGGTCGCGGTGGTCTTCTGATTCTGAGGCAGCTTGTCGAACTCGGCATCGGTGTACGGATCGGCGAGAATTGCCAGGGCCTTTTCCGCCATTTCAGCCTGGGGCGGGTCCACTTTGCGCAGGTAATCCAAAGTCACTTTGGCTGCGCGGGGTGCGGATTGCATGTCGAAGCCATAGAATTTCACTTTCCTGGTATGCTTGGGATCGGCGTTGTAACTCCGCATCCACTCGATCATCGTGCGCACCTCTTCAGTGTCCCACGTCCAGAAATAAATTCCGGCCAGCGCCTTCTCAGGGTCGCCCCGGCCCGTCAGCACGTAATCGTTGATGTCGAAGGATTCGGGCATCGTGGCTTCAATGGCGAAGATGTTGAAGCCCATCTCAGCGACGAGAAACTCGAGCATCCGGTGCTTGAGTTGAAAAAACTCGCGTGTGCCGTGGGTCGCTTCACCCAGCGCTACGATGCGGGCCGGACCGATGATCTGTTTGAGAGGCTGCAGGTCCGCAAACCCATGCCCCGCCTCGACCGTTTCCAGCCGGATCGCGTTCGTTGCCAGCCAGCTTCGGGCGGCCTCGGCTGCGGCGGTTCCGGGTTCGTTCGTGCTGATGGCAGGGGCAGTTCCTTCTTTCTTTTCCTCTTGGGGGCGGCAGCCTGATTGGCTCGCCAGGCCGATCAGAAGGAGCATCACCAGGGTAATTGCCTGTGAATCCGCAAGCGCAGTTTTCTGTTGTTTCATTCGCCCGTTTGCCTCGATGCCTGGCAGGGCATCGCCACCGTTTCCAAATCTATACCAATTCCAGTTTGGGATCGCACTGTTTTGCACGGACAGGCAGGGAGGTCATGCCATGCCAGGTCAAAAGCCCAGCGCTCCGATTGCAACTCGATTAAGGGGAACCTCTTTCAAGGCCACGCTTTCTTTTCATACTCCTTTGGACAGTTCACGGAGTGGCGGCTCACGGTGCATGTGATGCATAAACGGGTCTCGCCGAAAAGCTTTTCTGGGTAGTCTTCGAGCATTTGGGCCGTCTGTCCCCGCGCTTTACCAGCGGCAAAGCTGTCAAGGGTTGGTGGAGAAAACCGCCGCTGCTGAACTCACTGCGCAGCCGAATCTCCTGAACCCGGCACGCAACGCCATCCGCTTCCAAACGGCCACCCGCCTCGGTGTTTTCCTGTCAATTCCTGTCAGCAGTTTAAACATTTTGCTTCTACCTCGGAGAGAATAGGATATTGACATTTGCAAACAAAACCGCTTGTATGCAATCAGTTGCATGGCCGTTAGGCCGTTCAGGCTGAATGCCTTCAGCCTTTGCCGTGAAGGCCGCGCCGGATCGTCCCTGATTGAGCCATGAAGAACTTCCACCAGAACCTGCTCGTCGTCCTCGCATCGGCACTGTGCGCCCTGTGCGTCTATCAATGGCACGGCCAAACCCGGCAGCGGACGCAGATCGAGAGGCTGAACCAACTGGTCTATGAAAAATCCCTCGCCATCCGGAATGACACCAACTCGCTGTCCCTCCTGAATCACCAGGTCGCGCAGATGGACGCGCGGATCACCGAATTGAAGCGGACGGTCGAGACCAACGAGCAGTTCGTGGCGGTTCAACGGCGCGAGATCAGCAGGCTACAGGCCGCCGACGAGGCCTTGACCAACCGGATCGTTGAATACCAAAACGCCGTTGACAGCCTGGAAGCGAAGCTGAAAGAAGCTTATGGCGGGATCCGGAAGCAGAATGAATCGCTCGCGGAACTCGTGGCGCAGCGGGACGAGTTCGTGAAGAAATACAACGACAGCGTCAAGGAACGGAACGAGATCGTCGCGAAATACAACGACCTGGCCGCCCAGGTCGAAAAGCAGCAATCCGGCGGCGGCAGCAAATGAACACGCTGGGATTTTCCGGGATCAGGGGTTAGAATCCCACCCATGAACCGACCTTTGGAGCGCGGACAGCCTTGTCCGCACGGACCGGTGTCCAGCAACTCGCGGACAAGGCTGTTCGCGCCCCTGTCACTGGCGTTTCTGGCAGCCACCCTCTTCGCCTCCGCAGTCGAAATTCCGTCGACGCCGCAGCATCCGGTGACCAACGTCTATCACGGAACCGTCGTCGTCGATGATTACATCTGGCTGGAGAACTTCAGCGATCCTGCCGTCAAGAAGTGGAACCAAGCCCAGAACAAATTCAGCCGCGCCTATCTGGACAAGCTCCCGGCCCGGGCCCTCGTCGCGGACCGGTTGAAAAAGCTCTATACGGCGTCGTCCGCGAATTACTTCGATCTCCAATATCGTCAGGGGACCCTCTTTGCGATGAAATTCAAGCCACCCGAGCAGCAACCGTGGCTGGTGGCTTTGAAATCGCCCGACGATATCGCGACGGAGCGGGTGGTGCTGGATCCGAACCAACTCAACCCCAAGGGCACCACAGCCATCGACTTTGTCGTGCCGTCCCTGGACGGCAGGCGTGTCGCGGTGTCCCTGTCCGAGAACGGGAGCGAAGACGGAACGCTGTTCGTTTATGATGTGGAAACTGGAAAGCCGTTGCCGGACAGGATTCCGAGGGTCCAATACCCGACCGGGGGCGGAAGCGCTGTCTGGAATGCCGATGGCACCGGCATCTACTACACCCGCTACCCGAATCCCGGCGAGCGGCCGCCGGCGGACCTGCACTTCTATCAGCAGGTTTACTTTCATCCGCTCGGAACGCCGGTCGGGGAGGATCGGTACGAATTTGGCCGGGACCTGCCTCGCATCGCCGAAATCGAACTCGATTCGAGCCGGGACGGCCGGTATGTGCTCGCGACGGTGGCGAATGGCGACGGCGGCGAGTATGCGGTTTACCGGCATGGTCCGGACGGGCAGTGGCAGCAGATCACACGCTTCCAGGACCAGGTCAAGCATGGCGAATTCGGGCCGGACGATGCGCTCTTTCTTCTTTCCTGTCAGGATGCGCCGCACGGGAAAATCCTTCGTCTGCCGGCGTCCGCGACGGCGTTGGCCGATGCCGAGGTCGTCGTGCCCGAGAGTGCCGCGGTGATCAAGGGTTTTTGTCCGTCGGCCAGCGGCATCTTCGTGCAGGACCTGGTGGGCGGGCCGTCGCAAATCCGGTTCTTCAACCTGGCGGATCGTTCCCAACGGTTGGTTCCGGTGAAGCCGATTTCCGCCGTGCAGCAATTGGTGTGGACGGAAGGAGACCTTCTTTTGTTCCGGAACATCAGTTATGTCGAGCCGTTCGTCTGGATGGCATTCGATCCGGCCACGGGCCAATCGCGGCCCACGGCCCTGGCGGGGACGTCGCCCGCCGATTTCAGCGATGTCGAGGTGTTGCGTGAATTCGCCACCTCCAAAGACGGCACGCAGGTTCCGATGAACATCATCCGACGGAAAGGCACAAAGCTCAACGGGAAGAATCCGACGCTGCTGTACGGTTACGGCGGGTATGGGATCAGCCTGTCGCCCAATTTCAGCGTGGCCCGCCGCGTGTGGCTCGATCAGGGGGGTGTTTACGTGGTGGCAAACCTTCGCGGGGGAGGCGAGTTTGGCGAGGAATGGCACAAAGCGGGCAATCTGACGAAAAAACAGAACGTGTTCGACGATTTCATCGCTTGCGCCGAGTGGCTGACCCGCAACGGATACACCCGGCCGAAGCAGTTTGCCACCGAAGGCGCGAGCAACGGCGGCCTGCTAATGGGCGCGGCGCTCACGCAGCGGCCCGACCTGTTCCGCGCGGTCGTCTCGCACGTCGGCATTTATGATTCTCTGCGGACGGAACTCGAACCCAACGGGGCATTCAACGTCACGGAGTTTGGCACGGTGAAAGATCCCGAACAATTCAGGGCGCTTTATGCCTATTCACCCTACCACCGCATCCGGGATGGCACCCGGTATCCGGCGGTCCTGCTGCTGACCGGCGACAACGACGGCCGGGTCAACCCGTTTCATTCTCGCAAGATGGCGGCGCGCCTTCAGGCTGCCAACCGGTCGAAGCATCCGATTTTCCTGCGGACCACTTCGGCGGCGGGTCACGGATTTGGCACGGCGCTCGACGTGCGGATCGCGGAGGAAGCCGATGTGTTTGCGTTTCTATTTGATCAGTTGGGAATGAAATACAAGACTTCGTCTCAACCGGATCAGGACGCGACACAATGAAGAACATCCAACAACCGATTACGAATGCAGTTCCGGACCGGTCGGCCGGAAGTGGCCGTCATGGTTCGGGCGGGGCGGTCGTGACCCTGCATCGGATCGGCATGCTCCTCGAGAGTTACCCGGTGCGTGTCCTGACGGGCGTGAATTTCGAGGTGCGGCCAGCCGAGGTGTTTGGTCTGATCGGACCGAAAGGTTGCGGGAAATCCACGATTCTCAGGATTCTCGCCGGACAATTGAGTCCAATGGAAGGCAAGGCCAGGGTCTTTGGCCGTTCGCCGCGTCGTGCCTCGACAAAAGCGCGCGTGGGTTACCTGCCCGAAAGATCGCGTCGAGCGGATCGGGCCGGATGGCTCGGGTTCCTGGACGGAATCGTTTCCGCGGTGCGGGGGCGGCGGGTTGCGGGGGCGGAGGACCCGGCCCAGGCGGTCCAACACATGCGCGTCCGTCTGGCGCAGGTGCTGGTCAGGAACCCCGACCTCGTGCTCTTCGACGAACCGTTCTCGGGTCTTGATTCATCAAGTTGCCAGGAAATGAAAGAGTTGCTGCTGGCGCTGGCGCAGCGCGGCAAGACCGTCATCCTCAGCAGCGATTCCCTGGCGGAGACGAAGGACATTTGCACGCGGATGGCGGTGTTCCACGGCGGCAGGATTCAGACGATTGGCACCCTGACGGAACTGCTCGCCGCGCCGGACGCTGTATGTTTCATGGGGCCGGTGCTTCCGCAGGCGACCGCCGGGCGGGTGTTGGACCTGATCCGCGAGGAGGTCGGCGGAAGCAAATGGCCCGGCCCGAAGGCCGCTTCGGCAGGGAGGAACGCCGGATCTGCCGAGTCGGAACTCGCTCACCTGACCCGGGCAACCGTGATCGCAGCGCCGATGAAGCCGGCGGAAACCGCGCCTGACGCCATCAACCACGAACACCTCGAGAAACTGACGAGACCCGCCGGCTCGGATGATCAACACTAGAACTCTTCCCGCAGCCCGGCTGTTCCATTCGCGGGAATTCGCGACATTCGCGGATAAAAACTTCTTTCTGTGATCCGCGAATTTCGCGAATTATAGCGAATGTTTCCTGATACAGACGCGGTGTGGTGGCTTACGGTTTCTCGAAGGCCAGTTCCCCGTCGCGGGCACTGACCTTGATCCGGTCGCCGGATTTGAATTCACCGTCCAGCAATTTTGTGGCGAGGGGGTCGAGCAGCAGTTCCTGGATCGTGCGCTTGAGCGGACGGGCGCCGAACTGAGGATCGTATCCTTCCTTCGCCAGCAGTTTTTTGGCGGAGCGATCCACCTCGATGCCGAGCTGCTGTTGTGCCAGCCGTTTGCTGAGCCGCTCGATTTGGATCTCCACGATGTGCGAGAGCTGTTCCTCATCCAGGGTGTGGAAGAGGATGATGTCATCCACGCGATTCAGGAATTCCGGGCGGAAATGCGCCTTTAATTCCGTCCGCACCAGGCTCTCCAGTTCCGCGTGGTCCTTCGGGCTCAACTTGCCAGCGCTGTAGAACTCCTGAATGACGGGCGATCCGATGTTGCTCGTCATGATGACGATCGTGTTCTTGAAATCCACCGTTCGTCCCTGGCCGTCGGTGAGGCGGCCATCGTCGAGCACCTGCAGGAGAACATTGAAGACGTCGTGATGCGCCTTTTCGATCTCGTCGAACAGGACCACGCTGTACGGGCGGCGTCGGACGGCCTCGCTGAGCTGGCCGCCCTCCTCGTAGCCCACGTACCCGGGCGGCGCGCCAAGGAGCCTCGCCACCGTGTGCTTCTCCATGTATTCGCTCATGTCGATGCGCACCAGGGCGTTCTCGTCATCGAACAGAAACTCGGCCAGGGCGCGGGCGGTTTCGGTTTTTCCGACGCCGGTGGGGCCGAGGAAGATGAACGAGCCGATCGGCCGGTTGGGTTCCTGCAAACCCGTGCGCGAGCGGCGTACGGCGTTGGCCACCGCCTCGAGGGCTTCCTTCTGGCCGATGACCCGCTTTTGCAGGCGTTCCTCCATCTTGACCAGCTTCTGTCGCTCGGTTTCGAGCATCCGGCTCACCGGAATCCCCGTCCACGCGGCGACGACCCTGGCGATGTCTTCGTCGGTGACTTCCTGGCGAAGGAGCGTGCTGCGCGCAGCCGGTTGCGAGGACTGTTTTTCGATGGTCGCCAGCTTCCGTTCCAGATCGGGGATTCTGCCGTACTGGATCTCCGCCGATTTCGTCAGATCCCCGCGGCGTTGCGCCTGTTCGAGCGCGGTGCGCGCCTGTTCGAGCTGGGATCGGACGACGCTGACGGCATTGGCGGCCGCTTTTTCATTCTGCCATTGCGCGGTGAGCGCATGGGCCTTTTCCTTGAGGTTGGCCAGTTCCGCCTGGATGCGCCCGAGCCGTTCCTTGCTGGCGGCGTCCCTTTCCTTGGAGAGGGAGGTCTGCTCGATTTGAAGCTGAAGAATCTGCCGGTCCAACTGATCCAGCTCGGTCGGTTTGGAATCCAGCTCCATTTTGATCCGCGACGCCGCCTCGTCCACCAGGTCGATCGCTTTGTCCGGCAGAAAGCGGTCGGTGATATAGCGGTGCGAGAGGGTGGCTGCCGCCACCAGGGCCGCGTCCTGTATGCGTACGCCGTGGTGGACCTCGTAGCGCTCCTTGAGGCCGCGCAGGATCGCGATGGTGGCTTCGACGGTTGGTTCCAAGACGAGCACCGGTTGAAACCGTCGTTCGAGGGCGGGATCTTTCTCGATGTGCTTTCGATACTCGTCGAGGGTGGTGGCGCCGATGGCCCGCAGCTCCCCACGCGCGAGTTGCGGCTTCATGATGTTCGCCGCGTCCGTGGCCCCCTCGGCCGCGCCGGCGCCGACGAGCGTGTGCAACTCGTCGATGAAGAGAAGGATTCTGCCCTCGGCGGAGACGACCTCCTTCAGGAAAGCCTTGAGGCGGTCTTCAAACTCGCCGCGGTATTTCGCGCCGGCGATCATGGCGCCCAGGTCCATGGCCACGAGCCGTTTGTTCTTGAGCGATTCCGGCACGTCGCCGCTGACGATGCGCCGTGCCAGGCCCTCGGCGATGGCCGTTTTGCCGACGCCGGGTTCGCCGATGAGCACCGGGTTGTTCTTGGTGCGCCGCGTCAGGACCTGCATGACGCGGCGGATTTCTTCGTCCCGCCCGATGACGGGGTCGATTTTGCCCTGTCGGGCCAGGGCGGTGAGATCGCGGCCATATTTCTCGAGGGCCTGGAATTTGTCCTCGGGGTTCGCATCGGTCACGCGCTGGTTGCCGCGCAGCCCGGCCAGCGCGCGCAGGACGGGATCGCGCTTCAGGCTGTGCGCCTGGAAGATCTTTTTCAGCGACGCATCGGCTTCGTCGATCAACCCGAGCAGCAGATGTTCGGTGCTGACGTAATCGTCCTTGAGCTTGCCCGCTTCCGATTGGGCCGCGTCGAGCACCTTTTTCATGCTCGCGCTCATGAAGACGTCGCCTGCGCCCTGGACTTTATGGCGGCGCGCGAGTTCGCGTTCGAGATCGGGCTTCAGCTTCGATGCCGGCACGCCGATTTTCTCCAACAAATCGGGAATGAGACTGTCGGTCTGGCCGATCAGGGCCAGCATCAGATGTTCGCCGTCGATTTCCTGGTGCGAAAATCCCTGCGCGATGCGCTGGGCTTCCTGCAGGGCTTCCTGCGATTTAGTGGTCAGTCGATCCATTTGCATAGATACTAAATAGATCGCCCTTGAATTCCGTCAAGGGGCATTGGTTTCCTGCCTGGAAGCCGGAGCGTGGGATCACCAAACTTGCGACTCGACTGCGCCCAAATCAGGGGCGGAACCGGAGAACGGCGCGCCGAGGTTGGCGCCCTTGTCCACCAGGTTGCCGCCGGGCACGGGCCGGAGAAACGGGGTTTCGGGCAGGCTCCCGTCGTCCTGGCGCGAGGCGAGCGCGAACGAGACATCCACGCTCAGGAAGTCGCTGGTGGCGACGGCGGGCAGGACCTGCCAGGTGTTGCTGGTCTGCACGGAGCCGCTCTGGATGGCATACGTATGGGACAGGGAGACATTATTGCGGACGGTATGAACCCCTTGGGTGACGGTTCCGTGATCGAGATAGACATCCAGGTTGCGGTTGGCCCAGGTGCTGTTCTGGTCCACATTCAGCCCGGCGGTGTTATTGTTTTGGTCGATTCCGTTCCCGCCGTTTCCGACGTTGTTGAAGGCGATGCAACCCACCAGCCGATGGGCGGCCGGGACAAAATTCCCTCCGAGCTTGAATCCGTTGCCATTGCCCGCAAAGGCAGTATCGCCGAAATAATTGCTCCCGTTGCGGAACGTCCAGCAGTTGGTGATGAGCACCGGTGAAATCCCCATCCACAAATCCCAGCCGTCATCGGAATTCTCCCAGGAACGGCAGCCGCTGAACACGTTTCCCGGACCGATGTTCCACTTCGCGGCGAAGCCGTCGGCGTTGCCGCCGTGGCCATCCGGGTCGTAGTTCCGGTAGGCGTCGCAGTTCAGGATGAAGTTATAACTGGGGAGCGACCCGACGGAGGACGAGCCGATGTTGAAGCCGGTGTTCCGGCTGCCGCGGAAGACGCATCGCTCGAAAACATTGGAGTTGCCCGTGACCTTGATCGCGTTGTGACCTGCATTGGCGAACTCGAGGCCATACAACTGCCAGCAATTGCTGCTGACGGACATGGCATCGGTGCCGAGGGCCTCGCCTGAAAAATCGAAGATCGGGTTCTCTCCGGGATACGCGCGAATCCGGATCGGCTGCGCCGGAGTGCCTGCCCGCGAAAGCGATATTTTGGCGGTCCAACTGTAGGTCCCGCCGCGCACATAAATCAGATCACCCGGATTGGCCAGGCTGGCCGTCTTGGCCAGCGTGGCGAAGGGCAGGGCGATGTTGGTGCCGGCGTTGCTGTCGCTCCCATTGGTGGCGACGTAGTAATGGGCCGTCACGGGCCCGGGGTCGAGCAGACGCACCGCGCTGCGGACGAACCAGGCGTTTGTGCCGGACAGGCGGGTGGTGAACTGTTCCCGAACGGAGCCCGACGGATCGGACGCGAGCGAATTGGTCGTCACACGCAACCACCAAGGCCGGAGCCAATGCTTGAGGTCGGGGGACAGATAGAGGTCGATCTGTGCTCCGGACTGGTGGCCTGCCCGCTCCAATATCTGGACGTCGAATTCGACATTCGCGCCGCTGACCCCGCCGGAGAGAGGAAATACCAGTTGCGCGGTGCTGTCGGCAACGCGCGGATCGGTGCCAAAGGCGAATTCGAACAGGTTGGCCTGTCCATCCTGATCGGGGTCGGCCAGCGGGCCGCTTTGCGCCGGGACATCGCTGAAGCGGGAGGCGGCCCAATCGTTGTAGAATTGCGCGCCGATCAGGTGACTCGGGAGCGTTGCCAGTGTCAGCGCGCAAAATACGGGAAGCAGGCGGATGGCAAAACTCGGACGGGAAGACACCGCAGCCGAGCTTCCGGTGCGGCGAAGGCGGATCGCAATCATTCCGGCAACCTTTTAACACAGTTGCTGAAACGACTCAACAAATTCAACCTCTGAATTCTGCACGGCGTCCATGAAAAAGGGCATCAGGACCAATCGACCCTGGTTCCCCCGGGCAATTTACGGCAAATACATACTCCCGAAAATATTTTTGGTTGGACGGCATTTGTCCAACCCCCTCCGGCAGAATGCGGTCAAAAAGACAGGCGAATTATGCTGAATCAACAAATGGAATTGGGTTTTGGAGGTGCGCGAAGGTGTCCGTCACTCAGCCGGCCACAGCGGCGGCAAGGGCGCGCGAACTGGTGGTTCGACCGCATGCGGAGGGTGGTGGGTCGTGCCGTGGACTGGCAACCGGTGCCGCCGCCGCGCCCGGAACAGATCTGGTTTCCGGAATAGCCTGTGGTTGGACTGCGGCTATAGCGGATCTTCCGCTTGCCGGGGAGGGCGCGCGCGGGTTATCGCCCCACAGGATTCGCGTAACCCGCGCGCACAAAATTTCGGATCAGATCGACTTCCTCTTCGCCCGCGATGGTGTGGACCTTGGCGAGCTCGTGGAATTCGATTGTGAGACCCACAGCTTTGAGAAGATCGATCTGGTGGCGCGTTCCGGCGAGAGGAAGGATCGGGTCCTGCGTTCCGTGGGTCACCAGGATCCTCTGTTCGCGCGCGACGGGCGATAATTCCTGTACCAGTTTCTCCGGCCGGCAGACGCAACCGCTGATGCCGACGATGCCGGCGAATCGATGCGGATAACGCAAGGCGACTTCAATGGACATGACGCAGCCCTGGGAGAATCCGCCCAGGGTGGTCTGGTCGGTGGGGAAACCTTTGGCGCGCCGATCGTCGAGCAGCTCGAACAGCAGCTTCCGGCTGCGCTCGACCCCCGGCACGATGTCGCCCTCGAAATCAAACCAGGAATAGCCGCCGAAGTATTCGTCGGGGGCATTGACCAGGAGGTAATTCATCCACGGCAGGCCCATCGCTTCCGGCAACCAGCGATAACCTTCAAGGCTGTCTCCCAGTCCGTGAAGCATGATCCACAGGTCGCGGGAGCCTTTTTCCTGTGCCGGAATCAATTCATGTTCGAGCATGAGCTGGTTTATTCTAACCCGGCGCAGCCGGAACCGGAAGTTGAAAAATGCAAACCACCGCGCGGCTGTGAGACAAAATTCTTCATTT
>PLQC01000079.1 GCA_003159675.1 Limisphaerales bacterium | reverse complement strand
TAGCCGGGACTGACCCCTAGAGAGAGGACCCCTAGTCGAAGATTGTGGCAGGCAACGGTTACGGTTGCTCAGGCTTCAAGTCCTCACGCTCGCCGCCACTGGGTTTCCGCCAAGCCTCTGCCAGACGCCACTCTGACGAGCTATTCTCTTTAACAAACCTGTAGCCGTAGCGGGCTGAATCTCCTTTCTTCGTCGCAAAAATAATTTCCGAGGCAGGATAGGCGACACGCACGCGCATGGAAACGACCGCGTGCAGTCTCCCGTGCTCATCCGGGGTCCAACCGGGGAGCTTACCCGTTTCGCGCAACTCGTCAAAACGAGCCGCCGCGTCCTTTGCCACCCGCAGACCGGCGCAGGACGTGAGAAACAAGCAGGCTGCAATCGCCAGGAATGGGCGGCATTGGGGGCGCATATAAAGTTCAAATCTCTAAAAACTGCGGCTCAGTCTGAAACCGTAATACTTGCCGTCTGCATCCAGTTCCATGTTCCAGCCCTTATACGGTTTGGTGAAAAGGTAACTGCTGAGGATGCCAATGGCTGCTCCGGCTATTACATCATGCGGATAATGCTGGCGAGACTCCACACGACTGTATCCAACAAATGAAGCCAACGCATAAGCCGGGACGCCATATTCCCACCCGTAACGTTCGCGCATGAACTCAGCGGCGGAGAAGGAAATCGAGGTGTGTCCCGAAGGAAAGGATTGGTTGCCTCCGTTGGGTCGCCGCTCATTAACCGCGTATTTCAGGCCGTAGGTAACACCGAGCGTGAGCGCGGCGGACTCCCCAAATTCCAACGCACCTTGCCCATCTTCGTAGCCGAGCGTCAATCCGGCTGCGGCTGCCGGCAAAACGAACTGCAAAATGTCCCCTGCCGACTGGATCTTATCGCTCGCGTGTGCCTCAACGCTCGCGCTAAAGCAGAGGAAAAGCGCCAGAAACCGGGATGCTGCACCATGCATGTCCGCCAGTTCACCAAGAAATAATGACATGGACAAGAAAGATTTATGGCACTTTTTGTTACAATCGCTTGGAGAAGTTCCGACTTGTTTCCGACAGGCTATTCATACTTCCAGAACCCTATTCGTTCACGTTCCCGCTCCCTCCGCTGTTTGCGTTTCAGACGGGCCTTGCGCAGGAGGATGCCACAAGAACGAGACGTTCAGCCCCCGATGCAGCTCATGGAACGCGGCGGCGGAACAAAATCCGGCTCGCCAATGTGATGCCGCGCTTCCTTCTGCAACACGACCTCTTCGAGCCAGCCGGCAATCGCTTCGTCGGCTCCGCCCCCTCGCAGCCGGGAACGCAGGTCGTGCTCGGTGACGCTGAACAGGCATGTGCGTATCTTGCCGTCGGCGGTCAGGCGGATCCGATTACAGTGTCCGCAGAACGGCTCGCTGACCGGAGAGATCACTCCGATTTCGCCCTGGCCATCGGGAAACATCCACCGCTTGGATGTCGAGGACGGGGTCTCCGTCCCCGCAGGCCGCAATTCGAACCGTCGTTGGAGCCGCCCCAACACCTCGCTTCCGGTCACGACCATTTCCTTCTGCCAGGCGCGGGCCGAGTCCAGGGGCATGAACTCGATGAACCGCAGGCTCAACTGGCGCTCCCGCGCGAACCCGGCGAGGGCCTCGATCTCCCCGTCATTGATGTCCCGAATGATCACCGCGTTCACCTTGACGGGATGGAAGCCGATCTCCTGCGCCAGCCGGATGCCCTCCAGAACCTCGTTCAAACCGTCGCGTCCGGTGATTTTCTTGAAATTCCCGCGGTCCAGTGAATCCAGGCTGAAACTGACGCGGTGCAGGCCGGCCTGCCGCAATGCCCGGGCCTTTTCCGGAAAGAGAAAGCCGTTCGTCGTCATGGCCAGATCGGTCACGCCGGGAATGGCCGAGACGCGGGCGACGAGTTCCTCCGCATGCTTTCGCAGGAGCGGCTCACCGCCGGTCAGCCGGATTTTCTGAATGCCCGACCCGACGGCGATTCGCACCGCGCGCTCGATCTCTTCAAAGCTGAGGATGTTCGACTTCGGCACCCATTGCTGGGCGATGGGCGCAGGATTGGGCATGTGAGCCCAGTGACCGCGATAAAAATTCCGGGCCGCTTCGGTTTCCGGCAGGCAGTACAGACAGCGGAAGTTGCAGCGGTCGGTGAGGCTCACGCGCAGGTCCCGCAGAACGCGGCCGTGCGAATCGATGAGCAGCCGTTCCCCCATCAATGCACCGGCGCTGTATTCGTAGCTGCGGGAGGCGGTGAAGTCGCCGCGGCCGGGTTGTTCGTCATGGGGGAAATGACTTTGACGGTGCCGTCGGAACTGACTTCCACGTTCAAATCATAGGTGGGTTGCCGGGGCGGAGGGTTGGTGATGGCCGGGTTCTTCTGCATCAATTGCTCGCCACCTTTCTGCTCGGCGCGGGCAAAGAGGCCCTGGCGGATCCATTCCAGACGGCGTGAAATGCTCAGTTCTTCCTTGAGTTTGGAAACCTGGGCCCGGAGGACGGCGAGATCATTGAACTGGCGCTCCAGTTCGGCCTTCTCCGTCATGAGCCGTTGCAATTCCTTCTCCAGAAATGCCTTGTCGCCCTCCGAAGCCGCCAGCTTCTTCTGGGTGCTGTCGATTTGCGCCGTCAGGTTTGTGATGGCCGTGCTCAGGTCGAGCGCACGCTGGTCCAGGGCCTGGTTCTGCGATTCCAAATCGGCGATCTTCGCGTCGCGTTGGGCGACTTGTTCCTGGCTGCTCTTGAGCGAGTTCTGCGATTGCTCGAGGCTGGTCGAGACCTGGGTGTACGCATTGGTCAACTCATCGAACCCCGTTCTTTGCTTCTTGAGATCCCCTTCGAGCGAGGTGTTGACCTGGCGCTGCTGGTCCAGGCCGGCGCTGGTCTCCACCCACTTGTTGGAATAGCTGCCGATGTTGGCCTCGGCGGCGGATTTCTGATCGGACGCATGCTTTTGACTCCAAATCAGCGCGCCGATCAGACCCACACAAATCAGCAGGAGAACAATGGTCCCCATTTGGTTTTTCATAACGTGACCAAGATGACGTCACCATGCGATTTTGGCAAGCATCCATCTCCATCTTGAATAAGCGGCGAGTTCTCCTACATTGTGGGCATGAAAATTCCACGCGAGGCGGCCGTCATGACGCTGCCGAATGCAACGCTGTTCCCGCAAGCATTGCTGCCGCTCTACATTTTCGAACCGCGCTACCGCCAGATGCTGGCCGACGCCCTGCATTCGAGCCGCATGTTTGCCGTGGCCATGCAAAAGCCGGGCAACACCCGCGAGTCCCCTTCACCCGTCGCGGGCCTGGGGTTGATCCGCGTTTCCGTGAGGCATCGCGACGGCACGTCGCACCTGATCCTGCAGGGCGTGGCGCGGGTCGGACTGGAGGAGGTGGTGCGCTACAAACCATATCGCATCCACCGCATCCGTTCCCTCGAGATTCCGCCGTGCGACAGCGTGGCGGCGGACGCGTTGCTCGCCAAGGTGCGCGAGTTGCTGGAGGAACGGGTGAAACTGGGGCTGCCCCTGCAGTTCCCGAGCGCGCCAATCCATCCGGGCGGTTCGCCCAAGGACATCCTCAAACACCTGGATTCGATCGCCGATCCGGAACAGGCCGCGGACCAGGTCTGCTGTGCCGTGCTGGCGGGAGCCGCTGAACGGCAGACCCTTCTCGAGACGGCGGACGTGGAAACGCGGCTGCGGAGGCTCATCCAGTTTTTGCTGGCGGAAATCCGCAAGCAAAGGAAAGCTGATGGACATGGATGATACGCATGCCACCGAACAGCCGATGAGCGGATCGGAACGCGACGAGGTCCTGTCCGCGCGCTTCGCGCAAATGGTCCTGCAGCAGGCGAACACGGCGATGCTGCTGCTGGGCAAGACGCCGCATCCACAAACGGGCCGGACTTTGCGGGACATCGAAGGAGCGCAGATGTTCATCGACCAGCTGGAGATGCTCGAGGCCAAGACCCAGGGTAACCTCACCAAGGAAGAGCAGAACCTGCTCAAGCAAACTCTCCTGTCGCTGCACATGGCCTTCGTCGAAGTGGTGCAGTCCCCGGAGCCGGGCGAGGCGGGTTCCACGCAGGGGCCCGCGACCTCAGAGACGCCGCAGAAACCCGGCGGCGCTTCGGAGGGCGAACCGGCGCCCGGGACTCCGGCTTCCGAAGTGGAGTCCAGGAAGAAATTCTCCAAGAAGTACTAAACAGGGTCCGGCGGGTCCGGATCTGCAAAGGTTCGATTCAAGAATTCAACCGCAGATGGACGACCATGAACGCAGATAAGCCCGATTCACTTCTCTCATCTGCGTCTATCTGCGTTTATCCGCGGTAAATCGATTTTTCTTTGATTCAAAGGCAGCGCGCTGACCGCCCGAGTGCGGCTGGTCCCCACCTGCAAGAGGTTGCTGGATCGTTACGGGGCTGTTCCAGGAGTCTTCGCCGCGCCGCCCGCCTCGGAAGGGGCCGGCAATTCCACCGACTTCAACCGTTCATCCAGAATCTGCACACCGGCATCTTTTCTAAGACCTTGGACGTAGGTCGGGAACTGCTTCTGTATTTCACGCTGGGCAAGGTAATCTTTGATATCCGAAGCTTCCTTGTCGAAATCGATTTTCTTGGCCGGAATCTTCTCGTAGAGCTTGATGATGTGGTACCCGTAAGTGGTGGCGACGATGTCGCTGATTTGATTGGTATTCAATGAAAACGCGGCGGCTTCAAACTCGGGCATCATCTGACCGCGCGGAAACGTGTATTCGCCTCCGTTCTCCTTCGAACCGGGATCCTCGGAGTATTCCTTCGCGAGTTTCGCAAAGTCCTCCCCCGCGCGGGCGCGTTTGAGGAGATCTTCCGCCAGCTTCTTCTTCGCGGCCTTCTGGTCGTCGGAAAGTTCGGTGGTCTTGGGACGCCCGCCGGATAACGCCGCAGCCGGGTCGGTGGATCGGGTGCTGATGAGAATGTGCGCCGCGCGGACCATCTCCGGCTGTTCGAATTTCGCCGGATTCTCGTCGTAAAACTTCCTGGCTTCGTCGGTGGTGATGTCGATTTTCAATTCCCGTTGCAGCACAATCGGAAGCATCGCCCGCTCGATGCTTTGCTGCTCCCATTGCTGCCGCGTCAGATCCTGGATCCGGAGCTGTTGACTGAGCCGTTGATTGAACTCCTCGTCGGTGAGCTTGCCGGCAGTCTTGAATTTCTGCAACGACGCCTCGAACTGGGCCTTGGCCTTCGACTTGTCGGCCTCGGTGGACTTGGACAGCAGCAGTTGCCGGCTGATCAAATCATCCAGGACCTGCCGTTCGACCGCCGGCGCGTCCTCGGGGAGGGCCCGGCCTTGCGCCGCCATCAGAGACTTGATGCGGATCAACTCCTCGTCCAGCTCGCTGCGCGAAACCGAGACGCCCTTCCCCTTGGCAACGATTGTATTGGTAAAAAGACCGTCGGCGGTGACCGCCGCGCCGACCGCGGCGCCGTTGGTGGGTCCCGGGGTTGCGCTGGAAGCGGACCACAGCAGGAAAGGCGCGACGGCGCCGAGCAGAACGAGCAATTTCATCGTTTTTCTCATAAAATCGGTTATTCTAACATGGTTCTATAACTTGACCACCTCAACATCGGTGATATCGGGGTCTCTTCGAATCTCGTCCAGAACTTCAGCCGGCGGGACGCTATCCAGATTCAAAACGGTCATGGCACGACCGCCCGCAGTATCGCGGCTCAGGCTCATGCTGGCAATATTAACTTTATACTTCGCGAGCAGAGTGCCCAGATAGCCGACGATTCCGGGCCGATCCTTGTTCCGCAACAGGAGCACAACCCCGAACGGAACAATTTCCGTCGGCTGGCTGAACACGCGGACGATTCGCGGATTGTCGGGCGAGCCGAAAAAAGTGCCGCCGGCGGAAATGACCTTCACTCCGCCACTCGACGCCTGCACGTGCAGCCACTCGTTGAACGTCACCGGTTCGTTGGAACGCTTCTCCTCAACCGTCAGTCCCAGTGTGGAGGCGATGCTGCGGACGTTGACGTTGTTCAAATCCTTGACGGCTGCGCGCGAGAGAAACCCCTGCAGGATGGCGCGCGTAATCGGGTCGATGTTGGGCAATTCCTTTGCCTTGCCGCCATAGGTGATGTGCAGCCGATCCACCTGCGGCGGCGCCAGCTGGGCAAGCAACCGGCCGAGCTTCTCGCCCAGCACCAGATACGGCTTCACCTGCTCGTAGGTCTTCGCGTCCAGATAAGGCAGGTTCACCGCGTTGCGCACTTCCCCCGTCAGCAGATAGCCCGCAATCACCTCGGCGACCTCGATGCCGCACTTTTCCTGTGCCTCACGCGTGCTGGCCCCCAGGTGCGGCGTCAGCGTGATGGCCGCATGCTTGCGAAAAGGGTGGTTCTCCGGCAGCGGCTCGGTCGCATACACGTCGAGCGCGGCCGACGCGACCTTGCCCGAATCCAGCGCGGCCAGCAGATCGTCCTCGACCAGGATCTCCCCCCGGGCGCAGTTCACGATGCAGACCTTCGGCTTCATCCTGGCGAATGCCGCCGCGTTCAACATCCCTCGAGTCTGGTCCGTCACCGGCATGTGCACCGTGATGAAATCGGCGTCGCGATACACTTCGTCCAGGTCCAGCAACTCCACCCCGAGAGCCTGCGCGCGCGCCTCGGTCAAAAACGGATCGTACCCCAGCACTTTCATCCCGAACGCCAGCGCGCGCTTGGCCACTTCGCTGCCGATGCGGCCCACGCCGAGCACCCCGAGCGTCTTGCCGAACACTTCCGCGCCCTGAAATTGTTTCCGATCCCATTTGCCCGCCGCCATCGACTCGTGCGCCTGCGGCAATTTGCGGGCAAGCCCCAGCAACATCGCGAAGGCAAGCTCCGCCGTGGAAATCGTGTTTCCGCCCGGCGTGTTCATCACCACAACCCCCCGCTGCGTCGCGGCCTCCACATCGATATTGTCCACGCCCACTCCCGCGCGGCCGACGACGCGGAGCTGGGGCGCGGCCTCGATCACCTTGCGCGTCACTTTCGTCTCGGACCGCACGACCATGGCCACGACATCTGAAACGAGCGGCAGCAGCTCGGCTTCGGAAAGACGTTTGGGCAGCACCGTGACCTGAAACTCGGGCCGCTGTTGCAGGAGGGCAATTCCCTTGGAGGAAACCGGATCACAAACGAGCACTTTCATAAATGGAAGATAGAGTCTAGGAGAAGACCACCGGCAGGTCAAATCATCAAAAACCGAGGTAGTGTCCTGCGAATTGCGCCAAAAGTTTTG
>PLQC01000010.1 GCA_003159675.1 Limisphaerales bacterium | reverse complement strand
TCACTTTTGAAATTTATGGAACGACACGAAATCCTGTTGACTCCGCACGCGGCCAAGCCCGTGGCGGTCACAAACTTCGCGCTCGGCGCGGACCATGGCGGTTATGAATTGAAGGAAGCGCTGAAACAACATTTACATCAGCGTGGTTTGAGCGTCATGGATTTGGGCGCAAAATCCAAGGAGCCGACCGACGATTATCCCGACTTCGCCCAACCGGTCGCACAGGCGGTGGCCGCGGGCCAGGCGGAGTTCGGNNGCATCGCCGCCAACAAGGTGCCCGGAGTGCGCGCCGCGCTCGTCGCCGATGAACAAACCGCGGCGCTGGTGCGACAACACAACGACGCGAACATTCTTTGCCTCAGCGGCAAAAACACTTCGCCGGAACTGGGCCGGAAAATTCTCAACGCGTTTTTGGGCGCCAAATTCGAGGGCGGACGCCACGAACGCCGCGTCAACAAAATGGATGTCCGGCCTGCCGCGTCACAATTGCGTTTGCGCAACGTGGACCCCGCCGTAGCTGAATCCATCGAGCATGAGCGCGTGCGCCAGCAGGAAAACATCGAATTGATCGCCAGTGAAAATTTTGTCAGCCCGGCGGTGCTGGAAGCGCAAGGCTCCGTGCTCACGAACAAATATGCCGAGGGCTATCCGAAAAAGCGCTGGTATGGCGGCTGCGAGAACATTGACACCATCGAACAGCTTGCCATTGACCGTGCTTAAAAACTCTTCGGCGTGGAACACGCCAACGTCCAGCCGCATTCCGGCAGCCAGGCGAACATGGCCGTCTATTTCGCCATGCTGAAGCCGGGAGACAAGATGCTCACGATGGACCTGTCCCACGGCGGGCACCTGACTCACGGCAACAAGGCCAATTTCTCGGGGAAGTTTTTCGACATCGTGCATTACGGCGTGCGGCACGAGGACGAGCGGATCGATTACGACCAGCTCGCCCGCCTGGCGCGCGAGCATAAACCGAGAATGATCACCGTCGGGGCGAGCGCCTACCCGCGCATCATCGATTTTGCGCGGATGGGGGAAATCGCTCGCGAAACGGGCGCGCATCTCCTGGCCGATATCGCGCACATCGCCGGACTCGTCGCGACGGGGCTGCATCCCAGCCCGATTCCCCACGCCGACTTTGTCACCACCACCACGCACAAGACCCTTCGGGGGCCGCGGGGCGGGTTGATTTTGTGCCGGGAAAAGTTCGCCAAGGAAATCGATTCACAGATTTTCCCCGGAATTCAAGGGGGGCCGCTGATGCACGTGATCGCCGCCAAAGCCGTCTGCTTTCACGAGGCGCTGCAACCGTCGTTCAAAGGTTATCAGGAGCAGATCGTCAAGAACGCGCTGGCACTTGCCGAGGGCATGAAGCGGAACGGGTACCGGCTGGTCAGCGGCGGAACGGACAATCACCTGATGCTGGTTGATGTGGGTGCGCGCGGGCTGACGGGCAAGGATTGCCAGATCGCCCTGGATGAAGCGGGCATCACCGTGAACAAGAACACGATTCCATTTGAAACCCGTTCCCCGTTCCAGGCCAGCGGCGTCCGGCTGGGCACGCCCGCCGTCACCACCCGCGGCATGAAGGAACCCGAGATGGCCGCGATCGCGGACATGATCAGCGAGGTGCTTCTGGACATTAAGAATCTTGACACTCTGGCCCGGGTGCGCCAACGTGTTCGGGAACTCACTGCAAGTTTTCCCTTGCCTTACTGAAATACAATCGAGAGACTTGCAGCGCGCTCCCGGTTGGTGATCATTCCGATTTGAACCATTCAAATGGCTGATGGCCTGCAAGGCATGAAGCCGGCGATTCGATACACGATTTCCCATCCGCAGCGACGGGATGAATTGAAATTTTATTGACCTATGCCAAGAGCCAGCACAAAGAAACCCAGAGTGAAGGCGGCCAAGAGCCCCGCCTCCCAAGCCCGGTCTGGAAATAGAGCCGAGTCCGATTCCAGCCTCACGGCCGTGGCAGAACCGCAGGTTGAGGAATTGCAGCCGCCGACCCAGCCGGTCGAACCCGCCGAGACCGAAAAGACCGAGAAGGTCGAAACCCGCGCCGGTTTCGCAAGGGACCACATCGCCGCATCGTTGAACATCGCCAAACTTCAGGCTATGTCCATGACGGAACTGAACGGCATGGCGCGCGAGTTGAACGTGGAAAACTTCGGGACGATGCGCAAACACGAGGTCATTTTCCATATCCTACAAAAGAACGCCGAACGCGCCGGCGTGCTGTTTTCCGAAGGCGTCCTCGAAGTGCTGCCGGAGGGCTTCGGCTTCCTGCGCTCCCAGAGTTTCAACTATCTGCCCTGCCCGGAAGACATCTATGTTTCGCCGTCGCAGATCCGCCGGTTTGATCTCCAGACCGGCAATCTGATCGCCGGGCAGATTCGTCCCCCCAAGGACAAGGAGCGGTTCTTCGCGCTGCTTAAAGTCGAGGGCGTGGACCAGGAGGACCCCGACAAGGCGAAGGACAAAACCCATTTCGACAACCTCACGCCGCTCTTCCCGACCAGCCGTTTCCTGCTCGAGACGGCCGCCGACGAACTTTCCACGCGGGTGTTGGACCTGGTCTGTCCCATCGGCAAAGGATCCCGCGGCCTGATCGTGGCGCCGCCTCGCACGGGCAAAACCGTCCTGATGCAGAAGCTCGCCAATGCCATCCTGAAGAATAATCCCGAGTCCTACCTCTTCATCCTGCTCATCGACGAACGCCCGGAAGAGGTGACCGACATGGAACGCACCTGCAAAGGCGCGGAGGTCATCAGTTCGACGTTCGACGAACCGCCGGAACGGCATGTGCAGGTGGCCGAAATGGTCATCGAAAAGGCCAAACGCATGGTCGAACACAAGCGGGACGTCGTCATCCTGCTGGACTCCATCACGCGTCTGGCCCGGGCTTACAACACCGTCCAGCCCCACTCCGGCAAAATCCTGTCGGGCGGTGTGGACGCGAATGCGCTGCACAAACCGAAGCGCTTCTTCGGCGCGGCGCGCAACATCGAGGAAGGCGGCAGCTTAACAATTATCGCCACCGCCCTGGTCGACACCGGATCGCGCATGGACGAGGTCATCTTCGAGGAGTTCAAGGGCACCGGCAACATGGAGGTCATCCTCGACCGCAAGCTGGTGGACAAGCGCGTCTTCCCGGCCATCGACATCCAGCGCTCCGGCACGCGCAAGGAAGAGCTGCTCATCCCCAAGGAAGAACTCCAACGCACCTGGATCCTCCGCCGGGTCATCAATCCGCTCTCGCCGGTCGAGGCCATGGAACTGCTCACCGACAAGCTCTCCAAGACCCGCAACAACCAGGAGTTCCTGCACAACATGAGTTCCATCTAGCTTTCATTTCTCTGATGGAATCGGGTGCCCCATCCTCGTCGCACTATTATTGTGCGGCAGGGTGGGCACTTTTCGCTTTGGAACGTGTATATTTCGTGACCGAGCATGTGGAGGCCACGATGAAGAGGTCGAAATTTGTTATCTTGGCCGTAGTAAATATCCCCCGGCAGAGCCGGAGGCTTTACGGTTGCTGGCCCCTCAAAGGGGCCTGACCGCAACCGGTGAAAGCAAAAGCAAGAACAAAAGCAAAAACCTCGCAATGCCATCTTTGCGACCACAGCTCAGGCAAATTGAGGGAGAACATATTCCCGTAACTGTCAAACTTCTACTGCCACCCCGGCAAAGCCGGGGGAACTCCCTTCGGATTAGGAAAAGCCTCGAACCTCGAACCTAAACCGGCCTCATCTCTTCGGGCAGCGCCGCGATCATCGCCGCCCGCGACGCGCGCATCAGCTCATCCCGCGTCGCGTACCCCGCCGGATCGATCGCCCGCAGTACCTGCACCTTCGCCACTCCCGGTGTCACCTTCGCGCTGTGCTTGCGCATCATCTTCTCGGTGCCGGAGATGGCGATCGGCACAATCGGCGCGCCCGTCTCCATCGCCATGTAGAACGGCCCGCTCTTGAACGCCAACAGCCGCCCGTCCTCCGAGCGCGTCCCCTCGGCAAAGAACAGGACGTGCAGCCCACTGCGCAGCGCCGCCTCCGCAGCGGCAATGCTCGCCTGCGCCGCCTCGCGCCGCTGGCCCCGCTCCACCGGAACAAATTTTCCCAGCCGCATCGCCGTCCCCAGAAACGGAATCCGCATCAGCCCCTTCTTCAGCAGCACCGAACACTGGCCCGGAAGCACCGGCAGCAGCACCGGCGGGTCCAGGTTCGACACATGGTTCGACAGGAAGATGCAGCTCACCCCCGCGGGAACATTCTCTTGGCCCCTCACCTCCACGCGAATCCCCGCCGCCCGCACCCCCCACGGCACAATCTTCCGCACCACCA
>PLQC01000143.1 GCA_003159675.1 Limisphaerales bacterium | reverse complement strand
CTATCACTCCGGTTCGCACCTTTTCCAATCCAGCGGCACGCGCTGGGGCAAGACGCGGGCGGGACAGACAATTATTGGCTGCGTGCCGCGCAAGAGGATTTGCAGACATTCCTTCTCCACTGGCGAATGGAAGCCGCTGATGACGCAGCGCCCGGTGTCGCGCCACTTGGCGGCCTGGTCGTAGGTCGTGAGGATTACTTTGCCGGGACAACGGGCGGAACAAAAAAGCGCGGTTTTGGGCAAGGCGAGCAAGGCGAGGTTGCCGAGAGCGGTCAACCGTGGCGGGGTGTCCGCGCCCATCCGCTCGCGCAAGCGTGCCGGATAGCGGTTGATCATTCTCACTTGCGAAGCGGCATCAGGCCGAAATGCAACACCAGCCAAACGGGCACCGCGAAGAGACCGACGGCGGTCAATCGTTCCCATGTCCACGGCAGATAATGGGTTTGCATCGGAAAGATCGTGATCATGAAGTAATTGGCAAACCGCGTGTGGCCGAGGAAAGCTCCGTATTGGGGGAACCGGCGCCGGAGGCCGCTGATGAGGGCGACGAACCCGAACGCGACCACCAGGAAAGTGACGAGCAGATTGACCGGAAGCATGGCGTCCAGCTCGAGGTGCGGACCGTGCGGGCCGCGTGATCTGAAGTAGGGATAAAGCCATTGCGCGCCGGCCCACAAAAAGCTGAAGCCGGTCTGGATCGCCGTGCGGAAATTGGCCTTGGTCGATGTGAGTTCGCCGAGCAGCAGCGCGAAATAAAGCGGCACAATGCCCCAGATCAGTTCCATCTGCCGAAACGGGGTTTGGATCAGCCCGGCAAACGTCGCCCAATAGTGACTCACGCAGTGCTTTTAAACAGCTTTCGCAACTCAGGCAACTTTTTACTCCGGGATCGTCAAAGGGATCGGTTCTTGATAGTGACATATCGGGCATGGATGGGACGGTCTTGGGCGGAGGGCGCACAAGCTCAGAGCGGAATATCCCGGAGCGGTTGGCGGGGGTTTGAGATGGATGATCCGCGGCCCAACGTCTTCGGCCTTACGACAAAAGGTGTGCAGTTACAATAACAGGTTTGAATTTGACATAACATGTTTTACGAGTATCCTGTTATTATATGACTCAAACAAAGATTTCGAAGGCATTTCAGACCACGCTGTCTGCCGAGGCCATCCGGATTCTCGGGTTGCGGCCCGGGCAGCGGGTAAACCAGATCGTCGAAGGCAACCGGTTGATTCTGGAGCCTCTCGAGGATGTGGACGCGCTGGCAGGATCGCTTGGGAAAGGGAAGCGGACGCACTCCATTGATGAAATCAAGGCAGCAGCCCGGAAGGGCATTGCGAAAGCGGGAGCGGCGGGATTGGAGGAGAGCAGGTAAAATGGCGGCTCCCATTGCGATTGATGCCAGCGTGGTGGTGCGCTACCTGACAGGCGACGACAAGATCCAATCCCCTGCTGCGGCCGATCTTTTCCGGGCGGCGCAATCCGGCAACGTCAAGCTGGTGGTTCCAACCTCAACGATTCAGGAAACCGTTTACGTCCTGGCGCGGCTTTACAATCTTGATGCCGCCACAATAGGTTCCAAATTGATTTCACTGCTCTCCATTCCCAACGTGGATGCGCCGGATGCCCGTTGGGTTGTGGAAGCCCTCCAGTTTTACCGCTCGAAAAACAGTGACTTCGGGGACGCGCTGCTTTGCGCTTACGCGCGTTCCGAGGGATGCGACGTGGCCACTTTCGACAAGGGCCTCCTCAAAGGGTTTCCCGAAGTTACGGCCTGCACGCCGACAGACTGGGTCGCAGGCAAGACCCTGGCGCGAAGCAAGGGGCGGCAGAATTGAACTCTGGCTGCATCGCCACCGGGCGAGTATGTGCGAGGGTGACCGGGTCCGACTTCGAGACAGCGCCAAACGGGCTTGCCCTGGATGTGGAATCGTGCGAAGAGCCTTTCCGCTTTAAACCGTGCGGAACTGACGCAGTTGATGCCTCGCTCCTCCTTGGTGTTCCAAATTGAAAAATACCAATCGCCGTCCCAACGCTCGGGAGTGTTTGAAACTTGACCAGCAAATTTTGTCATCTGAGAAACTCGATTGACAAATACCTTTTTGGGTAGCCGACAACCGGGTGTTTTACCATTATAGTCCTTTAACTTTTATGGAGCCGTCCCATTACAAGCCCGCCATAGTGCTGCCGGACAATTGCTGGTCCAATTCATTGGTGTTGTCTCTGGAAGCATTTCGCGGAGTCGCTGAAACCGACGGGCGGCATTTTTATGGCAACCAGAATTTATGAAATTGATTGGAAACTGGATTGCCATCGCCGTGCTGCTTTTGACGGCGAGTGGAACTGTTAGACTAAACGCCCGGGTTTCCGACTTGTCCAGTTCTAAAGGTTTCGCTGATCCCAGTCTGCGCCATAACATCAACTTCAACCGTGACTGGAAATTCCAACTGGGTGATGACAACAATGCTTCGGCTGTGGCGTTTGACGACTCACAGTGGAACGCGGTCGGTCTGCCACATTCCTTTAGCGAGCCGTATTTCGCCTCGTCGCAGTTTTACATCGGCTACGGCTGGTATCGAAAACATTTTACGGTGCTGAAAGCATGGCGCGGCAAACGGATTAATCTTGAGTTCGACGGCGCATTTCAGGTCGCGGAAGTTTTTGTGAACGGTCAACGCGTCGGCGGACACAAAGGCGGTTACACAGGTTTTACTTTTGACATCACTGGTGCGGTGAAAGCCGGCGACAATGTTGTGGCGGTGCGCGTGAACAATCTCTGGAACGCCCAGCTCGCGCCGCGTGCCGGAGAGCATACTTTTTCCGGCGGCATTTATCGCGACATGCGATTAGTTGTCACCGCACCGTTGCATGTGGCGTGGTATGGCACATTCGTCACCACGCCGCAGGTGTCGCAGGCCTCCGCCACGGTTAACGTGAAGACGGAAGTCGTGAACGACTCCGGCAAGTCCAAATCCGTCACGGTGACAACCAGCATCCTTGACGCAGATGGAAAGCAAGTGGCAGAAATGGAATCCACCCAGACCGTCGCGGCGAACACGACTTTGATTTTCGACCAGACGAGCAAGGCAATCGTCAGCCCGAAGCTCTGGCATCCCGATCATCCTAATCTTTACTCGGTTAAAACGACGGTGTTGGACGCCGGCAACGCCGTGGATGATTTCACGTCGCCGCTCGGTTTCCGCTGGTTCAAGTTCACGGCGGACCAGGGGTTTTTCCTGAACGGCGAGCATTATTATTTCAAGGGCGCGAATGTGCATCAGGACCACGCCGGCTGGGGCGATGCGGTGGCGGATAGCGGAGCTTACCGCGACTTGAAAATGGTCAAGGACGCCGGATTTGACTTCGTTCGCGGTTCGCATTATCCGCACGCGCCGGCATTCGCGGCATCGTGCGACAAACTGGGCATTTTGTTCTGGTCGGAAAACTGTTTCTGGGGCACGGGCTCATTCGATAATCCTTGGGGCGCCAGCGCCTATCCGCCCAAGCCGGAAGATCAACCGGCCTTTGACCAGAGCGTCAAAGACAGCTTGTGCGACATGATCCGGATTCATCGCAATCATCCGAGCATCATTGTCTGGAGCATGGACAACGAGGTTTTCTTCACGGAAAAATCCACGCTGCCCCAGGTGCGCGAACTGCTCAAGGAAACTGTCGCGCTCGCGCACGAACTCGACCCCACGCGCCCGGCAGCGATAGGCGGATGCCAACGCGGCGACATTGACAAACTTGGTGACGTGGCGGGCTACAACGGTGACGGTGCGCGGATGTATTTGAATCCGGCCATTCCCAGCGTCGTCACGGAATATGGCTCTACAATGGCCGACCGGCCGGGCAGGTATGAACCGGGTTGGGGAGATCTTCAGCATGAGCAATTCTCGTGGCGCAGTGGTCAGGCGCTCTGGTGCGCGTTCGACCACGGCAGCATCGCCGGGCGCAATTTTGGCGCGATGGGCATGATTGATTATTTCCGCCTGCCGAAGCGCCAGTGGTATTGGTATCGCAATGAATACAAAAATATCCCGCCGCCGGAGTGGCCTGCGAATGGAGTTCCCGCCGGACTGAAATTGACCGCTGACAAAACAACCTTGAAAAGCGTGGACGGCACGGACGATGCGCAACTCATCGTCACCGTCTTGGACGCCAACGGCAAAGCGATCAACAACTGTCCGCCCGTGACGCTGAGGATTGCCTCCGGCCCGGGCGAATTTCCGACTGGCCCGTCCATCACGTTTGATCCCCATTCCGACATCGCCATCCGCGATGGCCAGGCGGCGATTGAATTTCGTTCCTACTACGCCGGGAAAACGCTCATCCGCGCCACATCGCCGGGATTGAAAGACGCGACGGTTGGAATCATTTCGATTGGCGAACCCAAATTTATTGGGGGCAAAACCGCACCGGTGAGGCCGCGTCCGTATGTGCGTTTCACCGGTCTGCCGATGGATAATTCAGCCGCCAGTTTTGGTCTTGAAAATCCCGTCCGCGCCAGCAGCGAAGCGCCCGGCCACAGCGGACGCCTTGCCAACGACGGTAACCCCGCGACCTTCTGGCAGGCAGCCGAAGGTGACACGAACGCGTGGTTACGGGTGGACTTGGAGCGCATCATGACCGTCTGCAAAATCAGGTTGACGTTTCCGGCGGAAGGCAACTGGCGTTACCGGATTGAAATCTCTGATGACGGCAGCAGTGATTGGAAGCTCCTCGCCGACCAGACCCAAACCGCGAGCACTAAAAAAGTGCGGAACGACACCACGCAGCCAGGTGCGCGCGGGCGTTTTCTGCGCGTGAAATTCACCGGCCTGCCGTCCGGGCGACCCGCCGCGCTGGCGGAGGTGGAGGCATCAGGGACTTTGGAATAATGTATCGTATCTGACCGAACAGCAGCTTCTCACGCCTTCGTTCATGTGCGATTGCCCGTTCGTTACGCTCAAGCCCGGCCAACTTGTTTTTGGCCATTTCCAGATTTGTGGTCTTCAGACTCTTTCGTACCTGCTTGCCCCTGATCTTGAACCGTGCGAAGATCGTTCCCGATGGCACATAGCGGAAAAGCCTCTGATACCTGGTCCGCTCCCACACGCTCGGTCTGTCGATCTGTTGTTCTGTTTTCGTCATGCTCAGAAGAACGGGATTCCCATTCTTCGTTGAGCGGGGTACGATTTTGGGGCACGATTTGCGAATCGCCAAAAACGGCACTCGCAAGTGCCTGATTTTCAGTGTGCGCCCGTAGCTCAGTTGGATAGAGCATCTGCCTTCTAAGCAGAGGGTCTTGGGTTCGAATCCCAACGGGCGCGCCAATTTGGGCCTAAAAGCGTCCAAGACTTTTCTGCTGAAATGGGAGGTTGTTGTTCCCTTGTCACGGAAGCGGGATCGCAGCTTGTAAAACGACTTCTACGCACTTTAAAAGCTAATCAACCCGGCAAAAGCTCCATGCCAGGGTGGCTCGACGCCTTGAACGCTCGATCGATGCCGTCCGGATGCAAAGGCGCCTGCGCAAAATCAAAAGTGCTACCGCAGACGCACCGCCATCGCCGATGGGAAGAATCCGCGCCACAAATGTGCCCTCTTGCTCTGGCAGTTTCATGTCCACGGCCAATCCCACTGTCTTTACCGCTTTCAGAGGATGTTCATGGCGAAGGCGATCGCCCCTGATGTCTTCTGCCAGAATTTGCCGTGCTCCTTCCAATAGTCATAGGCCTGATCCTTGCCTCCAAGGGTTATCCGTTCTTCATTCCAGCCGTCCGGACGCTTGTGTGTCGTTTTCACAAGCTCCTCCGCAATCAGCGGTAGGAACTTCCTCGCCCGGCGCAAGGCCTTGGCCGCTTCTTGAATTCTGCCCAATTGAAAGAGAGCCAACGGCCGGCCGTAAGCCAATTGCTCCATCCCATCCGTCCGGTATCGATCGCACAAGGCCAGCACCGCCTCCGGTCGGTTCAGCCCAAAATTGCACTCCACCACGAGACCGCGGACACCCTGGTTGTCGTTCGGGTTCATGGCCAGCATATTCTCGAAGACCTCCAGAGCCTTTTCGCTCTGGCCCATCTTCATCAGCGACAAACCGTAACCCTAATACAGCCGGAGGAAGGGCCTGTTCTCGAGGAAACCCCACATTAAGCGGTCGCGCTTCATGGAGAAGTTGGCTGGGAAGAGCTTCAGCGCAAATTCTGTCCCGTGCTTCCAAACCTTCGCCGCCTTCGCCATATTGCCCTGCCGGTACCAGGTCAACGCCAGGTGATGATACGCGTCGACGTGCTCGGGATATTTGCCGATTAACTCACGGAACATCCTTTTCGCGATGCGGACGTCGTAGCGCATCCAGTCAATGGCGATTTCAAGTTGCTCGTCCACCTCGTCGGTGATGCGCGGGAATTCGAAACTCCACTCATGCTTTTGCATCTGCTTTAGGATGGTGACGCCGGTTTGGTCTGGCGGTCTTTTGGCGGTGCGCATTGTGAGGATGTAAGACCTGAGCGCAAAGGAGTCAATGCTGCGGTCGTTTGCCGGCGGGGCTGAACCGAGGTGTTGCGGGCGCGTCATTCCATTTGCGGTTTTGGTTTTAGGAACTACGATTCCCGAGCCGTGCTGAACCTCGAGCAACTGGCCGCATTGGTGGAAAAGAACCGCGCTGCCGCAGCGGCGCGGGTGAAGGAATTCTCTATCGGCGGCAAACCGTTCGCGTTCAACTCCCGCCCCGCCATCATGGGCGTGCTCAATCTCTCGGCGGATTCCTGGTACCGCGAAAGTGTCTGTCTGACGCCGGAGAGCGCCGTCCGCCGCGGGCGCGTGCTGAAGGAGCAGGGGGCGGACATCGTCGATGTGGGGGCGGAATCCACGCTGGCCGGGGCGGCGCGCGTGGATGACGCCGGCCAGAATGCCAGGCTGTTGCCGGTCATCCGGGCGTTGCGTGAAGCGGAGGTGCTGGTCTCGGTCGAAACCTACGAGCCCGGGGTGGCGCGCGCCTGTCTGGAAGCCGGGGCCAATATTTTGAATCTGACGGGCACGGAACACGGCGGCGAGCTGTTCCGCATGGTCGCGGCGCACGGCGCAGCGGTGATCCTCTGCCACGTGCAAGGGAAAAACGTGCGCGAGGTCGGCGACTTCGACTTCGGCGCGGACCCGGTCGAAGGGATGCGCGATCAGTTCGCGCGGCAGATAGAAGCCGCGACGCGCTGCGGCGTGGAAAAAATCCTGATCGATCCCGGCCTGGGGTTTTATTATCGGAACCTGCAGGACAGCGCGGTGCGCGTGCGCCATCAGATGACGGTTTTTCTGAATACGTTTCGATTGCGCACCCTGGGCTTTCCGGTTTGTCACGCGTTGCCGCACGCCTTCGAGTATTTTGGCGAGGAAGTCCGGTCCGCCGAGCCGTTTTTCGCGGTGCTGGCGGCGCTGGGCAAAACGGACCTGTTCCGCACGCATGAAGTGCCGCGCATCAAAGCGGTGCTGGAGGCGATGAGGATTTTTTAAGGGCCGCAGGCCGGACGCCCGCATCCTATTTTCGGCGGCACAGGAACACGCCCTCTTCCTCCGACGCGGACACCCATCGTTCCATCACCCGCAGCCCGTGTGGATCGAGGAGCGACCGAATCTGCCCCGGTCTGTGGCGATACGAGAAAAAGAGGCGGATCGATTCGCCTCGACGGAAAGTGAAGCGCTCGGCATCCACCTGGATCCGACGCGCGCGGGAAAAACGAAAATCGGCGGCGACCCGTTTCAAGGACCCGCCCGACGGGTCGTCTTCGATGCAAAACCGGATTTCTCCATCGTCGCGCTCGACCCCGAGATCGAGCAGGAACGTCATCAGCCAATCACGGGTGAGGACATTGTCATACTGGGGCAGGATCCGTTTCATTCCATCGTCGTAATTCCGGCCGGGAGCGAGGTTGGCGCCGGCGAGCAGCAGGTCTTCCCGGCGGACGATTGCCGCCAGCTTCGGCAGGATGACCGACACTTCGAAGTTGGGGAGCATGCCGAAAAACGTGACGAGTCTTGCGGCGTCCGGCGGCCCTTGGGCTTCCAGTGTGCCGGGCAGGTCATCGGCTGAAGCCAGATCGCAAACGAGAGGGAAACAGCGCCCTTTCGGGACGACGCGGAGGGCGGCTCTGCGCGCCACCAGCGTCATCGCCACGCTGACATCGCAAGGCGTGTAGAAGACCGTCCTGCCGCCGGCCTTCAACCGCGTCAGCAGACGCGTGTCCTTCCAGCCGCCGCCGCAGCCGAGGCCGATAACGTGAACGCGCCCGGCCTTCAGGCGGCGGGCCGCGGCGTCGAAACTGCGATCATAGAGGGTCTCGCAATCGGCCTCCCTCCGCGCCGGCGAGCAGGCTTCGTGCAGCGCCAGCCACTTCTGCGTTTGCCGGACGCTGTCGTAGTGGAACTTGTGATTGACCCGGCGCCGGCGAAGCGATTCGATCAGGTCGCGCCGGACACTCTCCGGGAACTGGCTGCGGTGGACGGCGACATGGACCACGGACGACACGACCTTTTTGTCGCCAAATTGGGGCGGCAAGACAAGCTCTGTCGGAATTCATTTCGAATTCGTCTCCCGATTTTTACGGAACAGTTTCCGGTGGTAATCGGAAGGAAACGGGTTAACAATGAAGGCGCGTGAATTTGATATAAGCGTGCGGATGCATTCGCCCTATGGACTTCGACATATCGCATCTTCTGGAAGACTGGGATTACAAACCGGGCCAGGTCGTCGTGAGGAAGTTCAACGGGAAGGACGGCAAGGACCGCATCCAATTGCGCGTGGACCTGGGTTTGCTTCAATTGAACGCGGAAGGGCGTCCCGATGGCAAACACCCGTTTGGTCACGAATCCCTGTTCGAGTATTACCAGATGCGGCTCTGCAAGCATCTGGCGTCCGATGGCGGCACTGTCGAGGAATTCAAGCTGAAGCCGGAAGATTGCTCCAAACTGCAGCTCGAAGCGCTGCAATACCACCATCGATACATCTGCCTGCTTCAACTGGCGGATTACAGCGGCGTGGTGCGCGACGCCGAGCGCAACCTGGCCGTCTTCGAATTCGTCGGCAAACATGCCGAGTCCGAGGAACTGGCCTGGTCGCTCCGGCAATTTCAACCCCAGCTCCTGATGATCCTGACGCGGGCCCGCACCATGCAGGCGATGGACGCCGGCGATTATGCGGGGGCGATTGGTCTGGTGGAGCAGGGACTGGAGCAGATCCGGGATTTTTACCGGGAGCGATCCAAGCCCGAACTGATGGATCAGAGCGGGGAAATTCATTCCCTGGAAACCTGGCTGGCGGAAATTCGCGCGAACCGTCCGCTCTCGGCCCGGGAAAAGCTGGAACAGGCGCTCAGCGAAGCAATCCGGCGCGAGGATTACGAGCGGGCGGCGCAGATGCGGGATGCGCTCCGCAGTCTGAAATCGAAATGCTGATCGGGGGGGATTCGCGGGCCTCGTCCAACGACCCATGGCGGCTTCCATGGCGGCATCACGCACATCGTACGCGTGAAACTCACACTGCGATCGGCGCTTTGATGGCCGGATGCGGATCGTAGCCGGCCAGTTCGAAATCCCCGTAGGTGAACGCGTGGATATCGTTCACGGCGGCGTTCAGTTTCATTTGTGGGAGGGGCCGGGGCTCGCGGGTGAGCTGGAGTTTCGCCTGCTCGAGGTGATTGGCGTACAGGTGCAGATCGCCAAACGTGTG
Source organism: Limisphaerales bacterium (assembly GCA_003159675.1). Taxonomy (GTDB): domain Bacteria; phylum Verrucomicrobiota; class Verrucomicrobiia; order Limisphaerales; family BOG-1460; genus BOG-1460. The sequence continues at coordinate 735 of PLQC01000143.1, read as the reverse complement.
GACGAATGTGCCGGGTTTCAACCCGCAAATCTGCGCGAACATCAGGGTCAGCAGCGCATAGGATGCGATGTTGAACGGCACGCCCAGGAAGAGATCGGCGCTGCGCTGATACAACTGGCAGCTCAGTTCGCCGTCGATCACATAGAACTGAAAGAGCGCGTGGCAGGGCGGCAGCGCCATTTGATCGAGCTCGCCGACATTCCACGCGCTCACGATGTGACGGCGGCTGTCGGGGTTGCTTTTGATCTGGTCGATGACCCGGTCGATCTGGTGGATGGAACGGCCGTCCGGCGCCCGCCAGTCACACCATTGCGCCCCATAGATGCGCCCTAGGCCGCCCTGCGCATCCGCCCACTCGTCCCAGATCGTCACTCCATGTTCGTTCAAATATCGGATATTCGTATCCCCCCGCAGGAACCAGAGCAGTTCGTAGAGGATGGATTTGACGTGCAGCTTCTTGGTCGTGAGCAACGGAAACCCGTCGGCCAGCGGGAAGCGCACCTGCTCGCCAAAGACGGAATACGTGCCGGTGCCGGTGCGGTCGGCCTTGAACTTGCCGTGTTCGAGGACGTGCCGGAGCAAATCAAGATATTGAATCATCGCGGAGAAAATTTAACCACGAAACACACGAAACACACGAAAAGAAATTTGACTGCGCGAAAGAAGCCAAAAAACCACGATTTCAGATGATGGCCGAATATATGTCCTCTCCCGGGGGAGAGGAAACAGGTGAGG
>PLQC01000065.1 GCA_003159675.1 Limisphaerales bacterium | reverse complement strand
ATGTCTTGTCTCCGAGCCTGCGCTCGGCAGCAACGTTGGCAACGCGAGGCGCGAGGGAAGATTCCTGAGCGTCTGGGCTTTCAGACGCGCTGCGGCTCGCAGAGCGGCCCGGCTTAGCCGCCGGTTTCCAGCCTCATCTTCAGCCGGGCGCCAACCGCGATGACGATCGTCGAGAGAATCAGGGTGGCGATGCCGGCGGCGATGAGGCGGTGGGCCTTCCTGCTCGAGCCTTTCCATTCATGAAAAATCCAGCCCCAAATCGTGCTGAAGATGATGATGCTGGCCATGTGCAGCGTCCAACTGGCATATCGAAACCTGCCCATCTGTGTCTCGCCCATGGTGTAGAAAAAAAACTGGAAATACCACGTCATGCCCGCGAGCGCCGAGAACAGGTAATTGGCAAGAACAGGCACCCTCAGATCGTTCTCCAAAGCCGCCGCAGCCCTCCCGCCGGCCGGAGTCGCGCCGCCGCCTGAAGCCACCACCCCGGCGTGTTCGGGCCGGATGCGGCATGAAAAATATTGATAGCCGGTCCGGTTCCTGAGGTTCAACAGCACGCACCATAAGAAATTCGTTGTGAAGCCGCCGAGCAGGACAATCACAAGTTTCGGCAATCCGGTCCACAACGCCCTCGTGCCCGCCGCCGCAGAGGCGTCGCCGATGGGATTGCCCGCCGTCAATGCGAACGAGAAGCATGCGCTCATGATGCCGGAGAAGGTCGCCACCAGGATCCCTTTGGTGAAATTAAACTCGGCAATGGTCTTCCTCTTCTCCGCCTCGGGCATCTCGCGCTCCTTGGTCAGGCCCGCCATCGCGGCGATGCCGATGCCCACCAGACAAAGCCCCACCCCCGCCAGCGTCACCTGGCCCGGGACGGACCGGGCGATGTCCAGGATGCTCGAGTCCACCGGAATGCGGGGCATGAAGGCCTTGAAGATCGGCGGCACCAGTGTGCCGAACGCCGCGCAATACCCCAGCGCCACCCCCATGCCGAGCGACATGCCAAGGTAACGCATCGTCAGCCCGAACGTCAGCCCGCCAAAACCCCACATTGCCCCGAAGAAATAGGTCCACCAGAGCGTGCCCGCGGATTGCCGTCGCAAAACACCGGCCAGATCGTCGGTCATCAGGAACGCCAGCAACCACGGGCAAATGATCCACGAGAAAAAGCCCCCAACCAGCCAGTAGGTTTCCCAGGACCATTTCCTGACGCCTTTGTACGGGACGTAAAAGCTGCCGGAAGCCAGGCCGCCCAGCCAGTGGAAGAACACGCCAAGAAATGGATTTGGAATCATGGGTTATGATCTTTTCCCGGCCAACTGGGCTCGAGACGTTTGCCGATTTATTTGTCCCGATTCTGTTTCGTTTTTAATCCCGTCTCAGCAACACGTCTTTCTCATACCGCTTCACCTCCGCCAGCCATCGGTCTCCCACGGGAACGTCCTGGCTCCGGCAGTAATGGTCCCACACCGCGCCAACGGGCAGCATCCGCGCCTCTTCCTGCAAGGCCAGGCGCGCGGTGAAATCGCCGGCAGCCTCGGCGGCCCGGATGCCGGGCGGCTCGAGAAGCGCGATGAGCAGGGCGCGAAGCATGTTGCGCACGCCGATCACCCAGGCGGCCTCCCGATTGATGCTCGCGTCGAAGTAGTCCAGACCGATGTGCACGCGATCGAGATAACCGTTCGCGACGATTTCGCGGGCGATGGCAGCCAGGTCGTCGTTGAGCACCACCACGTGGTCGCTGTCCCAGCGGACGCCCCGGCTGACGTGCAGCAGAATCTCCGGCATGAACTGGAGAACGGACGAGATCTTGTCGGCAATGCTCTCCGTCGGGTGGTAATGCCCGGCGTCCAGGCAGAGCAGCTTGCGCCTTGAGACCGCGTAGCCCAGGTAGAATTCATGCGAGCCGACGACGTAGCTCTCGCTCCCGATGCCGAACAGTTTCGGCTCGACGGAATCCAGGTTCCACTTCGGCGACAGCAGTTTTTTGAAGATGACATCGAGCGCCGCCGCCAAGCGCTCGCGCGGGCCGCGGCGATCGGCCGGGGTGTCCTTGCAGCCGTCGGGAATCCAGACATTCGTGATGCACGGGGTGCCGAGCGATTTGCCGATGGCCGCGCCAATCTCTCGGCAGCGCAGGCAGTGTTCGATCCAGAATCCGCGGATGCCTTTGTCGCGGTGCGAGAGGGTGAAACCGTCCGCGGCTTTGGGGTGGGAAAAACAGGTGGGGTTGAAATCCATCCCGAGCCCGCGCGATTTTGCCCAGGCGATCCAGTTGCGGAAATGTTCCGGCCCGATCGCGTCCCGATCCACCCGCTTTCCCCCGAACTCGCCGTAACAGGCGTGCAGGTTCAACCGGTGCCTGCCAGGAATCAGCGACAGGGCAGCGTCGAGATCACCGCGGAGTTGCTCCGGCGTCCGGGCTTTGCCGGGATAATTGCCCGTCGCCACCAGTCCGCCGCCCAATTCGACTCCCAAACGCTCGAAACCGCCCACGTCATCCCCCTGCCAGCAATGGAGCGAGATGGGGATTCGCGCGAGGATTTTGAGCGCCCGGTCCACGTCCACGCCCTGTTCCGCATACCGCTCTCGGGCAAGCGCAAACACGGCCTCCGGCTTCTGTTTCTTGGTCTGCATCTTCGTCGGAACGCAACAAAATTGTCGGAAACCGGCATCCAGGTCAATGTTATCAGGCGAACGGCGTGCGATGGAAAGCGGGATCAACACTCACATCGGACCGCGGCTGTGTCCGCCCGCCGAGGATCAGCCGCAGAGGGTCAGGACTTTGCCCATGCGAAACAGGTTTTCTGGCGCCTCCGACCGGCCCGCCCGCTGCCGCTGAGGCTTCGCACACAGTCGCGGTCCGAAGCGGCGGTTCCGACTTCACCCCGAAGGCTGGCGATGATGCGGCGGACACGGCGCCAGGTTTTGGAGTGCGCCGGCGCTTTCCGGGCGAGACTCACGCGCCGGGACCGGACTGAGAGCGGCAGAGGGCTGCCGCGCTCCACGACGCTGGCGCGGAATCCACGGCCCTTGGCTGAAAACCACGCGAAGCGAATGCACCGCGACCGGGTTGCCGGCGCTTGTTTGGCCACACGGAATGAACCATACTCCGCATCGACCGCGACAAGACCGTTCACGCGCGTGACTGAATCACTGGAACAACAACTCGATAGTTTCGACCCGGCCCGCCGCCGGCAGGCGCTCCTGGCGCTGTGGAGCCAGGTCGAGCAAGGCAGGATCACCCTCCCCGATCCCGGCTCCGACGTGAACCTGCATGCGCACACATTCTATTCGTTCAATGCGTATGGTTATTCGCCGTCGAAGTTCGCCTGGCTGGCGCGCAAGGCGGCCCTGGCGGCGGCGGGTGTGGTGGATTTCGACGTGCTGGATGCGCTCGAGGAGTTTCTCGAAGCCGGACGTCTCGTCGGCCTGAAAACCTGCGTCAGCCTGGAATCGCGCGTGTTCGTCCCCGAGTTTCAATCCCGCGTCATCAACTCCCCCGGCGAACCGGGCGTCGCCTATCACATGGGCGTCGGATTCCCCCGGGCCGTCCAGCATCCGTTCCTCGCCGCGATGCGCGCCGCCGCGGCGCAGCGCACTCGCGATCTGCTCCTCCGGGTGAATGACTACCTCCGGCCCGTCGAACTGGACTTCGACAAGGATGTCGCGCCCCTCACCCCAAAGGGCAACGCCACCGAGCGCCACCTCTGCGATGCCTTCGAACGCAAAGCCGTGCAGGTGTTCCCCAACGCCGCCGCGCGCGACGCCTTCTGGAGGGAAAAACTCGGCGACGCTCCGGCTCCGGGCGCAAGGCTCCAAAACCTGATCCGCGCACGCACGATGAAAAAGGGCGGGGCCGGCTACGTGCAGCCGGATCAAGGATCGTTCCCGCGGATGTCCGAAATGAACCGCTTCGTGCTGGAGTCTGGCGCGATTCCCACGTTGACCTGGCTGGACGGCACCTCGGAGGGCGAGCAGCGCATCGACGAGCTGTTTGATGTCGCGATGTCCTCGGGCGCCGCCGCGATCAATATCATCCCGGACCGGAACTACACGCCCGGCGTCAAAGATCGGAAGCTGCAGAACCTTTACGACGTCGTCGCCCTGGCCGGGAAACATCATTTCCCCGTCATCGTCGGCACCGAGATGAACGCGCCCGGCAACAAGTTTGTGGATTCGTTTTCGACCGCGGAACTGGCGCCGCTGGCCCCCGTGTTTCTGCGGGGCGCGCACATCGTCCATGCGCATTCCGTCCTTCAACGCCAGAGTGGCCTGGGCTATCTCAGCGCCTGGGCGGGGAAAACATTTGCGACCGTCGCCGACAAAAACGAGTTCTTCGAAAAACTGGGACGGGAATTGCGGCCCGCGTCCGAGGACGGTCTGCGCGGCTTGACGGCGGATGCGACGCCGGCGAAGATCCTGGCGACGATTCACTGAATTCGGCATGGCAACCACAACGATTCCCCGGAAGCAGAGGGCGGTGCAATTGGTCGGACCGGACCGGTTGCAGATCAACGAAACCAAGGCCGTGTTCGAGCCGGGCCCCCATCAGGTCCTCGGGCGCGTCGAGGTTGTCGGCTTGTGCTTCTCCGACTTGAAGCTGTTAAAACAGTTTTCCGGCCACGCCCGCAAGTCGGCAATCACCACCGGCATTGACCCGGTCGCGTTGAAAGAAATGCCCCATTACGTGCCCGGGGACAAACCGGTTGTTCCCGGCCACGAAACCGTGGTCCGCATCGTCAAAGTCGGCCCCCGCGTCACCCGATACAAGGTGGGCGACCGCTTCCTCGTGCAGACCGACTACCGGTGGCTGCCCACAGCCGGCTCCAACGCCGCGTTCGGCTACAACTTCGAGGGCGCCTTGCAGGAATATGTCCTGATGGACGATCGCGTCATCACTTCGCCCGAGGGCGAATCCATGCTCATTCCCGTGCCTGAAGATTTATCGGCCTCGGCCATCGCGCTGGTCGAACCCTGGGCCTGCGTAGAAAATTCCTACGTCGAGAAGCAACGGCAAACCCTGAAGGACGATGGCCGGATGCTCGTCGTCGGTGAAACGCCGGTGGACAAGAGCCGCGCTCATAATCTGCGGGGCAAACCCAGGGCCACGACGTTCACCACCGCAGACAAACTGTCCGAATTGAAGGACGCCGCCTGTGACGATGTCCTCTACTTCGGTTCCAACGCGGTGACCGTGGAAAAGCTTTTTCCAAAAGTCGCGGCTGGCGGCCTGCTCAACATCGTCCAATGCGGCGGCAAATTCGGCCGCCCCGTCGTTTCGCAGATTGGCCGCGTTCACTATGGCGGCATCCGCGTGATCGGCACGCCCGGCTCCAACCCGGCGGAGGCCATCTCCGCCATTCCCGCCACGGCGGAAATCCGCCCCGGCGACAAGATCAACATCATCGGCGCCGCCGGACCGATGGGCACCATGCACGTCATTCGTGATCTCTGCCAGGGCGTGCCGAACGTGACGGTCTTCGCAGGCGATCTGAACGATGAACGGCTGGCATCCCTGCAAACGCTCGCCGGTCCGTTGGCCCGCAGATTCAACGTCGCGCTGCGCCCCTATAACCCGCAAAAGGAGAAGCTGACGGAGAAATTTGATTATATCGTCCTGATGGCGCCCGTGCCCGCCCTCGTGGCGCAGGCGATCCCGTCGGCAGCCAGACGGGGCATCATTAATATCTTCGCCGGCATCCCGGCCGGCGTCACCGCGGAGATCGACCTCGACCAATACATCGAAAAGCAGCTTTATTTCATCGGCACCAGCGGCTCGGTTCTCGACGACATGAAACAGGTCCTCGCCAAGGTCATCGCGCGCCGGCTCGATACCAACCTCTCCGTCGCCGCCGTCTCCGGTCTGGACGGCGCCATCGACGGCCTCCGGGCGGTGGGGACGAACCTGATGCCTGGCAAGATCATCGTTTATCCATCGTGCCGGGGATTGAAGCTGACGCCGTTGACGGAACTGGCCGACACCCTTCCACTGGAAAACGGCCATTGGACCCGGCAAGCCGAGGAATCTCTGCTCAAAAAATTCTCGAACCCATGACGCTCGAAAACAAAGTCGCCATCGTCACCGGCGGCGCTCAGGGACTCGGCCACGCCATTTCACGGCGCCTCGCCCGGGAGGGTTGCCACGTGATGATTGCCGATGTCAACGAATCCCGGGCCGGCGAAACGGCCGCCACCATCGCCGGTGAGACGGGGCGACGCATCATCGGGGTGAAAACGGACGTCACACAGGAAGAGGAGGTCCGGGCGCTGTTCGACCGCGCGGCACAGGAGCTGCGGCGCGTGGACATCGTTGTTGCCAATGCGGGCATCCTGATCGCCGAACCGATCGCCGACGCCGACGCGGAAAAATGGCGCGCGGTGATGAACGTGAACCTGTTCGGCTATTTTCTCATCACGAAGCACGCCTGCCGCATCATGAAGCCGCAGCGAAGCGGATCGATCATCAACATCAATTCCAAGTCCGGCAAGAAAGGCAGCGCCGCCAACTCCGCCTATGCCGCGAGCAAATTCGGCGGCATCGGCCATACCCAGAGCGTGGCGCTGGAAATGGCCCCGTTCAACGTCCGCTGCAATGCGATTTGCCCCGGCAACCTTCTCGACTCGCCGCTGTGGACGCATCCCGAGAAGGGTCTGTTCGTCCAATACCTCCGCGCCGGCAAAGTCGCTGGCGCAAAAAACATCGAGGACGTTCGCCAGGCGTACGTCAACCAGGTGCCAATGAAACGCGGCTGCGCCTATGACGACGTCTGCAATGCCGTCGTCTTCCTCGCCTCCGACCAGTCTTCCTACATCACCGGCGTCGCCTTGAGTGTGACCGGTGGCCAGGAAATGAATTGAACCGGTGTTGGCGGCTGTTGGAACGCCTCCACCTGTTTCATGGGGACTTTTTGACCACGGGTGACACGGATTTTATGGGTATTTTTGCTTTTTCTGATCCGTGTTATCCGTGTCATCCGTGGTTGATTCCTCCAGGTCTTTGCAGCGTTCTTTCAAGTGCGGCTACAACCCAAACCGCTGGATCAAGAAAAACATCGCCGGCACCGTCAGCAGGCTGAACAAGGTGCTGTAAAAAATCCCCTGCGCCGCCAGCGGCACGTCCCCGCCATACCTCTCGGCCATCACACTGCAACTGATCGCCACCGGCATCGTCGCCACCAGGTAACCCACCGAGCGGGTCACTTCCGGCAGCCGCACGCCCGCCGCGATCAGAGCCCATCCCAGGGCCAGAGTCACCAGCGGCGCCACGAGCAGCCGAGCCAGCAGCACGCCCCACAATGCCCGGGAAAACCGGTGCACCGCCACGGTCAATTCGCCGAGTTGCGCGCCGATCGCCAGCAGCGAGAGCGGAATGGTCAGACTCCCCACCATCGCCAGCGCCTGCACGATCGCACCGGCCACCAGACCGCCGGGTGAGGCCGTCCCGGGATCGATCGTTTCAAGATTCCTCACGCGTGGAAACAACAGCGCGAAGGCGATGCCCAGCGCCGTCGCCCAAAGCCCGGCATTGGTGACCAGGTTTCGCGTCGCGTGGCGGATCGTGCCGTGGAGGATCCAGACGCCAAACGACCACAGCACCAATTGCGCGCCGGCGTTGAACAGCAGCACCGTACGGACACCGGCGGCGCCGTAAAGCGCCTCCGCAACGGGCAGCGGCAGGAACACCCAGTTTGGGACGGCCACCAGAAAGAGGAACGTGTTGCGCTGTGCCGTTCCACCAAACAGCGGCGCCAGCGCCAGTCCCACCCCATAGGCCACCACAATCAGAAGCCCGCACAGCACCGGGCAGAACCAGCCCTCGCGCAATGCCGCCCCATCCATCGTCCGCAGCATCTGCGTGAACACCAGCGCCGGAAACGCGACATCCACCACCAGACGGCTCAGAATGGCGGTGAACTCCGCCGCCAGAAACCCCCGCCGACGGGCCAGCCAGCCGGCGACGATCACGAGAAACATCGCGGCAATCTTGATTAATACAACGCGCGCCATGGCCTATCCCAAAACTCGAGGCCGGACTGTAGGGAAACGCCGCCCGCCGGTCAATACGCACACAGGACCGCGTGTCGATGACCCGAGCACGGCAGGAAATGGGCAGGCCTCGGGATGATCCCAGGGCGCGGTGACGAGGTCTCGGGCGCAGCGACTGGTGCTTCGCACTCAGTCGCGGTCCGTAAGGCTTGTGGACCGCGGCTGTGTCCGCCGGGGACCCGCCGCAGCGCGCCAAGCCATTTCACACCCGCAACAGGTTCCCGGGTGGAACGCCGGATTTATCCGCGGGCAAGCCGCCCGGGTGGCTGCCGGATGAATCCCGGCGTTCCTGTAATGGTGCCAAGTCGCTCACCCGCGGCCCCGGACAGTGTGCATCTTTGTGCTTGTATTCAACCACATTGGTACTAAAATCGCTCACATTCGATCATTTGATATTATGCCTGTTCAGGATGCAAAAACCCTGGCGCCGCAGCGGTGGGAAAACCTGCGGGCGTTGATCCGCGAGCGCGGCGTGATCCGCATCGAGGATCTCTGCCGCCAGCTCCGGGTGTCGGCCGCCACCGTCCGGCGGGACCTGAACCAGTTGGAACAGGGCGGCGTCATCCGTCGGGTGCACGGAGGCGCGGTCAGCATCGAAAGCCGGCTGGACGAACCGGTATTTGCCGACAAGACCTCCCTGGCCGCCCGCGAGAAGCGGCGGATCGCCGAGGCCGCGCTGTCGCTGGTCGAGCCGGGCGACACGATTTACCTCGATGGCGGCAGCACCGTGCTGGAACTGGCCCGATTGCTCCGCGATCGGACCAACCTGACAGTGGTGACCAACTCGTTGCACGCCGCCTCCGAATTGTCCGGGCGCGGGCCGCGGCTGATCGTGATCGGAGGCGAATTGCGGCGGCTGAGCCAGGCGATGGTGGGGCCGTTGACGCGGCTGTTGCTTCAGGAGCTGCACCTGGACAAGGCCTTCATGGGAACGATCGGCTTCGCCTTGAAGGAAGGCCTGACGACCACGGACCCGAGCGAGGCGTTTACGAAGGGGGTCGTCATGGGCCAGGCGCGGCAGGTCATCCTCCTCGCCGACAGCAGCAAAGCCGGCAAGGTGTCGTTCGCCAGCGCCGGTCGCTGGGATGACGTCCATGTGTTGATTACCGACAGGCAGGTGGACAAACAGTTTTGCCGGGAACTCCTCAAACGGGGGGTCAAGATCGTGAAAACCTAGGAGCGCATGAAGAACTCACCGGCTTACTTGAGCGATTCGCGGCCGAAATTCGCGCCGTTCGAAATCGATTGCGGCAAAATCCCCGCCTTTCGCTACAAGGGATGCCTTGAAACCGAACTGAAAGCCGGAACCATCGTCCCCGGCGAAGCCGTCGCAATCCTCGAGGACATGCTGGTCATCCGTGAACTCGAAGAGATGATCGTCAAGCTCCGCTCCGGCGCCTACGATCCGATCCGCGAGTTCAACTACCGCGGCCCGACGCACGTCTCGGTCGGGCAGGAAGGCACGGCCGCCGGCGCGTGTTGCGCGTTGCAGTTGGCCGACAACATCACCAGCACACACCGCGGCCACGGCGAGAGCCTCGCCAAGGGCACGGTCGCCCTCCGCCAGATGACCGACGACCAACTCCGCAAACGCGTGCCGGATTCCGCGTCCGGCCGGCGCGAGGACCTCGTCGAAACCGCGATGGAGGAACACGTCTATCGCACCATCTGCGAACTGTTCGGCAAGGAGGACGGGTATTGCCGCGGCCGCGGCGGATCGATGCACATCGCCGACTTCACCGTCGGCCACCTCGGCGCCAATGCCATCGTCGGCGGTGGCGTGCCCATCGCCACGGGCGCCGCGCTGGCCAACCGCTACCTGCGGCGTGGCAACGTCGTTTGCTGCTTCGCCGGCGACGGCGCCTACGCCAACGGCGTCGTGTTGGAGTCGCTCAACTTCGCCGCGCAGGCCCAGTTCACGAATCATCTCGCCGGCGAACGCAAGTACGGGTTGCCGATCATTTTCCTCGTCTGCAACAATCACTACGGCATGACCCACCGCAGCGACGACGAAGTCATGGGCGTGGACCGCATGGCCCGACGGTCGGCCGGGTTCGCCGACAACAACATGCACTCGGAGATTGTCAACGGCATGAACGTGCTCGCCGTGCGCGACGCCGTGTTGCGGGCGGCGAAACTTTGTCGCGAGGGCAACGGCCCGGTGCTTCTGGAGGTGGACTGCTACCGCTACTGGGGCCACTCGCTGAGCGATCCGCGCAACGAATATCGCACCCGGGAGGAGGAAGCCGCGTGGAAGGCGATCGACGCCATCGAGACCTACAAGAAGGAACTGCTCGACGCCAAAGCGCTCGATGCCGCCGGCCTTGCGGCGCTCGAAAAGCGCGTGGCGGCGCGCAACGCCCGCGCTGCCAGACGTGCCGCCGCCGCGCGGGACCCCGCTCCCGGGGAAGTGCTGAGGTTTCTATACACCGACACCCGGTCCGAAACGGTGCCGGCGGAGCATGCGAAGCCGGAGTTGGCCGGACCCCTGCCCGAGATCAAGCGGGTCAACGGCGAACTGACCTACAAGGATGCCCTCAAGGAGGCGCTCGTCCAGGAGATGCTGCGCGACCGCCGCGTCGTGTTCTATGGCGAGGACGTGGCCGACTACGGGGGCGCATTCAAGGTGACGAAAGGGCTGCTGGAAGCGTTTGGCCGGGAACGCGTGTTCAACACCCCCATCAGCGAGGCCTGCATCTGCGGCACGGGCTGCGGCGCCGCCATGAACGGCCTCCGCCCCGTTGTCGAACTGATGTACTTCGATTTCGCGCTGATGTCCTCCGATCAGATCAGCAATCAGGCGGCGAAGTGGCATTACATGAGCGGCGCGCAAACGGAAGTGCCGCTGGTCATCCGCTGCTCGGCCGGCGCCGGCAAAGGTTACGGTGGCCAGCATTCGCAGACGCTCGAATCCGTGTTCTGCCATATCCCCGGTCTTTATGTCGTCTATCCGGCCACGCCCGGCGACGCGAAGGGCCTGCTCCAGTCCGCCATCCGCGACAACAACCCCGTCCTGTTCGTCGAGTCCCAGGCGCTTTACGGCCTGAAGGGACCGGTGCCGGAGGGGGACCACCTGGTTCCACTCGGCGTTGCCGACGTCAAACGCGAGGGAACCGACATCACGCTGGTCGCCTGGGGACCGCTGGTTCACGATTGCCTCAAGGCCGCCGACAAATTAAAGGCCGAACGCGGCGTCAGCGCCGAGGTCATCGACTTGCGCAGCCTCGTGCCGCTGGACATCGAGACCGTCCTGCAGTCGGTGCGGAAAACCGGCCGCTGCGTCGTCGCCAGCCAGGCGATTCATATCGGCAGCTACACGGGCGAAATCGCATCCACGATCCAGGACCAGGCGTTCGATTACCTCGACGCCCCCGTCAAACGCGTCGGCGCGAAGAACGGCATCGCGCCCCAATCACACATTCTCGAGGCGGCGTTCCTGCCGAACGTCAACGACATCCTGGCCGCCGCCAACGCGATTCTGTAATGGCCATCCCCATCATCATGCCCAAGTTCGGCCAGATGACCGAGCAGAGCTCCATCGTCGAATGGCGCAAGCGGGAAGGCGACGCGGTCGCCAAAGGCGATATTTTGTTCACCGTCGAGACCGACAAGTCGGTCATGGACGTGGAAAGTTTCGAGGAAGGCACGCTGCTCAAGATCGTCGTTGCGCCGGGGATGAACGTGCCCGTGCAGAGCATCGTGGCTTTTCTCGGCCAACCCGGCGAGGCGATCCCGGAGGGCATGGCGTCCGCACCGGCGCCAGCCGTTCCGACAGCCGCCCCTGCCCGGGAATCCGGCGGGGCCGGCCTGCAGGCGGCCCAGCACGCGCGGCAGCGCGCCCCCGCCATGCCGGTTGCGGCACCCGCCCCGGTTGCGCCGGCGGCATTCAAGATCAGTCCGCGCGCGGCCGCCCTTGCGCGCGAGTGCGTCATCGATTCCTCCCGCATCACCGGCACGGGCCCCGAAGGACGCATCATCGAAAAGGACGTGAAGGCCTGTCTCAAGGCGAAGGGCTACGACCGGCTTCGAATCTCGCCGGCGGCCAGGGCGCTCGCCGCCAGGGAGAAACTCGATATCCTCGCCATCCGCGGGACCGGGGATTCGGGGCGGATCGGCGTGGCGGATGTCCAGCGCGCGCTGGCGGAGAAGCCAAGACCCATGGGCAGGATGCGGCAGATCATTGCCCAGCGGCTCACACAGAGCGTTTTGACCGCGCCGCATTTCTTCGTCACTGTCGAGACGGACCTAACCGCTCTCGTCGAACTCCGCGCCCGGCTCAAGGCGGCCGGCGCCCCCTACACCATCACCGATTTCATCTCGCTGGCCGTGGTGCGGACGCTCCAGGAGTTTCCCGATGTGAACAGCGCGACGGACGGCACGACCCTTCGGTGGAACAGCCACGTGCACCTGGGCCTGGCGGTGTCATTGGAGCAAGGCCTCGTCGTGCCCGTGGTTCGCAACGCCGACGAACTGACGCTGGCCGAACTCAATGCGCGGTCGAAGGAACTCGCCGAGAAGGCCCGCAACGGGAAACTCGGTCCCGATGACATGACCGGCGGCACGTTCACCATCTCCAACATGGGCATGCTCGACGTCGAAAACTTCACGGCCATCATCAATCCCGGCGAGAGCGCCATCCTCGCGGTCTCCAGCACCCTCCAGAAACCCGTGGTGCGCGACGGCCAGGTGGTCGTCCGCTCGATCCTGAAGATGACGCTGTCGGCCGACCATCGGCTGATCGACGGCGCGATGGCGGCACGCTTTATCAATGCGGTGAAACAGAAACTGGAGGACATCGAACTATGGAAACTTTTGACGTCGTAGTCATCGGCGCCGGCCCCGGCGGTTATCCGGCGGCGATCCGCGCCGCGCAGCTCGGCGCGTCCGTCGCGATTGTCGAGAAGGAACAACTCGGCGGCACGTGCCTCAACTGGGGTTGCATCCCCACCAAAACGCTCATCGCCGCCGCAGACATGCTGGTCCGGATCCAGCACGCCGCCGCATTCGGCATCACCGTCCAGGGCGTCTCCGCGGATTACGCGGCGATGATCGGACACAAGGACAAAGTCGTCGCCCAACTCCGGGACGGCATCAAGCAACTGCTCGCCGCCAACGGCATCAAACAGTTCGCCAGCGTGGCCTCATTCCAGGACCGCAACACCATCGCCCTCGGCGACGGCACCCGACTGGGCGCCGGGAAGGTCATCATCGCCACCGGTTCGACCTCGGCCATGCCCGGCTTCCTGCCCCGGCACGAACGCGTGGTGGAAAGCCGCGGCTTCCTCGCCATCAATTCCCTGCCCCGGACCCTGCTCGTTCTCGGCGGCGGATTCATCGGGTGCGAACTGGCATGCATGGCGGCATCGCTTGGCGCCCGGGTGACGATCGTCGAATTGCTCGATGACATTCTGCTGCTGCTCGATCCGGATGTGCGCCGGGAAGTGCGGGGCCGCATGGAGAAAAATCTCGGCATCCGCGTCCTCGCCGGCAAACCGCTCGAACAGATCGCCGCCGCCTCCTCGGGAGTGCGCGGCCATTTCGGCGACGAAGTGCTCGAAGCCGACTTGCTCCTCTGCGCCGTGGGTCGCAAGCCGGTCACGGATGGCTTGAATCTCGAGAACGCCGGTCTGAAGACCAACGAACGCGGGTTCATCGAAGCGGACGAATATTGTCGCACCCGGGTCCCCACCCTCTTCGCCATCGGCGACGTGACGGGCAAGATCCAGCTCGCCCACTATGCCACCGCGCAGGGCATCGCCGCCGCCGAGAACGCCGTCCGCCAGAAGCCGCGCCGGCACGACACGATCGTGCCCAACGTCCTCTTCACTTCGCCCGAAGTCGGCGTCGTCGGCCTGAGCGAGGACGACGCAAAGACACAGAACCGCGCCGTGAAAACCGGCAAATTCCGGTTTGCGGGACTGGGCAAGGGGCTTGCCTCCGGGGAAACAACCGGTTTCGTCAAATGGATCGCCGACGCAGAAACGGATCAATTGCTCGGCGCGGCGGCCGTCGGACCGCACGCGACGGAATTGATCGCCGAAGCGACCACGGCCATCCGCGCCGAACTGACAGCGCGGGAACTCGGACGCACGATTCACGCCCATCCGACGTTCGGCGAAGCCTGGATGGAAGCGGCGCACGTGGTGCACGGCGAATGTGTCCACGTTCCGCCGAAGCGCAGGAATTTTTGATTTTTGATTTGCGATTGGCCCGCGAAGACTCTTTTGTCGCCCTCAATCACAAATCGCAAATCCAGGGGTTCTCGGCTCATCTGCCTCCTCAATCGCAAATCGCAAATCAAAAATCGACAATCCCTATGCCCCAATCAACGCCGCGCCAATGACGCCGGCGGAGTCGCCGAGCCGGTGTTTGACGATGGGTGTGTCGAGACAGTCGCTGAAAACCTGGCGGGCCACCTCGCTGACGCCTTCGGTGTAGATCGCGTCGAAATTCGAAACACCACCGCCCACAACAACGAGGTCCGGATCGAGGACATCGATGAGGTTGGCCATGGCCCGGCCGAAGTTGCGAAAGAAAACTTTCATGAACTCCATGGTCCCGGGATCCCCCTCGCAGTATTGCTTGACGAGATCCACAAACGACCGCTTTTCCCCATGCTGCTCGGCATATCTCGCCTCCAAACCGCCGCCGCTGATGAAGGTTTCGACACAGCCGCGCTGGCCGCAATAGCACGACGGCCCATCCGGGTTGATCGACATGTGGCCCCATTCCCCGGCGATGGCCTGGCGGCCGGTGACGACCTGGCCGTTGTACACAATTCCACCGCCACAACCGGTGCCCATGATGACGCCAAAGACCAGCTTCGTGCCCTTGCCGGCTCCGTGAAGAGCCTCGGCCATGGCAAAGCAGTTGGCGTCGTTTTGGATTTCGATTTTCCGGCCGAGGATCCCTTCCAAATCGGTCTTGAAGGGCCGGCCGTTCATGCAGACGGTGTTGGAATTCTTCAGAAGGCCCGTGCGTGGAGAAATAGCCCCGGGTGTTCCGATCCCGAGCGTGTGTTGTTCCCCGCGAATGGCGGCACCCAGGTCGTCGTGCAACGACTTGATCCGGTCCAGGATGTGAAGGTAGCCATTCTGTTGCCCGGTCCCAATCCGCTTTCGCGCAAGTTCCCTCCCGCTTTCATCCAGGACGATGCCTTCGATCTTCGTGCCGCCCAGGTCTATGCCGATTCGAAACATGGAATCAATCCCGACATTCCATAGACGAGACCGGCGACGCGGCTGTCACGCCCATTCGCCGTCGGCCATTTCTGCGAAGGCCCGGAAGACCTACAGCCTTTTGCGGCCGGCGGCCTTCGCCTTGGCCCAACGGGCCTTGGCAAGCTGGGAAAACTTTCTGCGCGCTGCGGCGCTCATCTTTCGTCTCGGCTTTGCATGGCGCACCTTTGCCCAGCGTGCCCTCTGGCCGGCTGCAATTCTGGCTTTGGCCGACGGGCTCAGGACGCGTTTGCCCTGTCCGCTGCCCGCCCCAGAACCCCCAAAAATTGCCGCAAGGTCCTTTTGCAATTGTTCGATCTTCTTTTTAACTGCAACGACTCGCTGCAATTGAGATACAGATAGGTCTGAGATATTCATAGTTATCTGGCACTTATTAGAGAATTAACGCGGCGAAGTCAACAACGAGTGCTGACAAATAATGCTGGCGCAGGCAGACACAATCCCACCTATCACCCGTGAACGCGCCATCCCATCAACGGCTCGGTTCCAACAATCGGCAATTCCACATTTACAAAGGCCGGCGGCATTGTGAATTGTGCGGACACGTTTTCGTTTTCCTCGCGACAATGACACGTGATGCTGCCTGGCCAGCGGAATCACCACAGCAGGAAACTCCGATCCCTGGGACTTGTAGACCGTGATGGCGTAGCCGTTTTCTTCATTGAAAAAGGTGACGCGCTCGATCAAGCCGGAAAGGCTCTCCGGCAATGTTGATGACGGCTGGTTCACTGGAAAGTGATTCTGGAACGTGCGCTGCGGAGTGGCAAGCACCCCGCGCACATTCCATTCGGCGCGTTGTGGGTAAGCTGCTGCCGGGTGTTTACTTCAATTGATAGCGCCAGTCGATTGGCGGTCCTCAGCCTTCCGGCCCTTCGGGCACCAGGCCCCGTGCTGGATGCGGCGCTCGATGGTCCCACAGGCGAGCGTGAGGAATCCGAGGCTTCTCAGTCAAATCGGTATGCGGTGGAATGAGTCAACGAGGAATGGAACAGGACCGCGTTCACTCCCGGCTATGGGGCGGGCCGATCACCAGCGATCTGCGCCCCGCCGTTTCTTCGGTCACAAGTGTTCCCCTGACACAGGTGTCACCCTGGTTGAGCTGCTCTGCGTGCTCGCTATCATTGCCATCCTGGCATCCCTTTTGTTACCGGTCATATTTCGCGCCTACAACCGAGTCAAGGGCATGGCGGAGGAGATGGAAGCCTCGCAGATTGCGGACTTGCTCGTTAGGGAAACACGGAGCTACTGCGCAGCCCATCCCCAATACAACTTCCCCAGCAAGTCCGAGTTCGGGGACAAATGCGGACTCGCACCGAAATGTTGGGACTGGGTCCAGGCATCCACCACCGGGTTTGTTCCCTTCAACTATCTCGATCCGACCAACGAGATTGTGCTTGCCGTTCACATCGGGCGGAACCACGCAACCCTCTACGTATTCAGCAAAGGAGAACTGTCCACCCGCCCAGAAGGGCATTGATTGCCGATCAAAGTGGTGCGGACCTCCAACTTGGCGCGTGGGCAGTTGCGGGGAGCCGCGCCGGGCCTGTGATGTCAACCGCGAAAGCGGAACGGAATCGGCCAACCGGCTCCCGGCTGCATCATGAAACTCGTGAGGTTCGGCCCATAATACGTCGTCACTCCTGTGCAATCCGCTGGCTCACCAAGCCAACACGTGCCGAACCCAGCAAGCAGCACACTCGGGAACAAACCGTTGAAGACTCGGTGCAACCAAAGGAGCAGGCAGCGCTTGTCACTCGGGCGTGATCGAACGAACTCAAGCTCTGCCACAGCCCCCGCAGCGGGACGTGACCTGCAATGATAATGTTCGAGTTTCCATAAGGGCTCAACTGACCGGCACGTCGGCTGTTGGCTGCGATGGGGCAGGCGGCCAAACTTTGTCATTCGCCCCTGATGTCTGCCGCGTCACCTGCCGCTCGAAAAAAACAGAGTGTCGTCAACAAAGATCCGACACTGAATCGTCAACCATCCGCCATGTAAGACCTTGATGGAGCGGTCGGCTCCCGCGCTGCTTCGGACTTTGCCGAAAAGACGGCTGCGCATATCCCACCCAATCTGCTCGTCCTGAAACTCATCCTCGACGTACCGTCTCTGCGATGGCTTCACGCAGGCCTTCCGGCGAGAAGGGCTTGCTGAGGATAAAATATGCCCCCACAAGCGGATTGCCCGAAAATTGCAGCATTTCGGCGGAAGCCGAAATGATCACGATGGGTTGATTCGGTAAGCGCGCTTTGATGGCAGCGGCCAGTTCATCGCCTTTCATCACAGGCAGGGCATAGTCGATAGTGATCAGGTCGAACGTCCCTTTGTCCAAAAGGGCCAAAGCCTCCCTGCCGCTGGTTGCCGTCTCGACTTTGTGCCCGTCAGACATGAGCAGCATCTTGACCGTTTCGCAGACAAGAGGTTCATCGTCCACCACCAAAATGTGCAGCACTTCAACGCTTGGCATAACCAGCCCCCGGAAACACCAATACTGGCCTTATTCGTCTCGAACGCCAGTTTAATTTTTTTCAGAATTGCACTTACCTCCCAGTACCACGAAGCCCTGTGTCGAATCGGAGCTAAACTGTTTGCATCCGCCAGAAGTGGCGAACTGTGATGACACGCGCTGTCCGCGAACGCCGGTTGGTGAATGTCGCCAATCAAGTGAGCCGCGTGCCATTTGAGCATGTCGCAGTCGTTTTGGGGCGTCCCTATCACAATGGCGAGCCTCGAAGTTGAGGCTTGAAATCAGGGCTTATCGGCGCATAGTCGCGGTACGCGGTAGTGGCGCGTTTGGAGTATTGGGCGCAGAAGTTCAAACGAGCCCTTCACGGTTGCGTGTCAAAGCGATGCGAGGCAAATCCAGTGCGCATGTCTCGGTCTGGCGAATCAATGAAAGATAATGACAAACTGGTAGCTCTCATCCGCCTTCGGGATATGCTGTATTGTGGAGTGCGACCAACATTGCGCGAGTGCGGATTTCCGGCAGAAATCGTTCGAGAACTGGTCAAAGAATGTCTTATACAGTTGAGGGACAGAAGGCATGGCGACGATCTCGACAGATATGTAGTTGAAGAAATCTTGCCTGCCGGGCTTTCCTTTATCTTGGAGCAGCACGCGCTCCGCAACCGACTCAACACGTAGCGACGCAATCTTTCTCACACAATTGCTGCAGTCGGCGAAAATTTGTCCGCCATGGAAAGAAGAACCTCGTGCGCCTCCGCCGTGCGCTTTAGCTTGTGGAGGCTGTGGGCGCGGTGAATTCAACCGAACCGGCGCTCCGGCGTCAGCTTCGTCAGCACCGTGGCCATGTCCAGACAGGCATCCCATTTATTGGCCCGGGCGCAAATGCGCCGGTGAAATTTGTTTTACTCAAAGCGCCTCCCTTCCTTCCCCTGCTTTCAAGATGCGGTCAGGGACAGATTTGAGGGCGTTGAGGTCGGGTGTCCCCCCGTCCAACCCGCAGGATGAATCCCGGGAGGGTGATGGCGACAGCCAAGGTCGGAGTGCGATCCTGGGCGCAAGATCGCAGATTCAGGCTCGGAAAATCGAACCGTTTGGAACGGTTTGGACCGGTTTCAACAACGACCGCCGTAAGATGACGTTATGGGTGGCCCAAAGCGATGTTTTACGGCGCTCGGCGGTCTTCGTTGTCACTCTCGTCGTCTCCCGGTACATCGTGCAGCCTCGCCAGAATGTTGTCGCTCTCCGCCATGTTCGTTTTATAAAACATATCCGCCGGGGGCTTTGGCCACAGACCCCCAATCAACCTGGCTGTGTCCTGCTGCAATTCTTAACGCTCACGAGTTCAAAAGGGTTTAAAGCGTAAAAGAGCAAAAACTAAAGCCCCCTCACACACCGAAACCCGACGGTGTAGTCGGCATGCGACGGGTAGAGGTAGCGAACGGCGCAACGCGAGTAGTAGGCGACGTTGTACCAAACGCCGCCGCGCAAAACACGGCCGCTCCCGGATGCCGGTCCGCGTGGATCACTACCTCCTGCATACGGCGTCCCATACCAGTCCCAGCACCGCTCAAATACATTCCCAGCCATGTCGTAAAGTCCATAATCGTTTGCCGCAAAATATACCACCGGACTCGTGTAGGGAAATGATCCATTCGCGAAGGCTGCGTTGTAGCGGTTCGGTCCCAAATCGTAGCTATAGTTGGTGTCTCCGTAGTAGTTGGCCAAACTTTCAGAGATGACGTTGCCCCATGGAAACCGTTGCCCACTCAACCCACCCCGNNCCCACTCCGCTTCCGTCGGCAAACGATAGCCACTGGCCGTCCAATTCGGATAGACCGCATCCGTATCCCCGTTGGTATAAACCTGCTTCAAACCCGCATCCGTGTAATACACCGGAGCCAGCCCGGCTTGCTGCGACCGAGCATTGCACCACTTCACCGTGTCATACCAATCCACCGTCTGCACCGGATGATCCGCCGCCTTGCCCGAACCGGCATTGTCGAAGCCATATCCCTGGTTCGTGGCCCAATTATAGACCGACTGCCATTGACTGTAGCTCACCAAGCTCACGTCCATGCAAAACGCCGACACCGTCACGTTGGTGGGGACGGCGTCGCTCTCGCCATCCAGATTGTCCCCCATCGTGAACACACCCGCAGGAATGAGCGCCATGCCGGAGGGCGGGTTGAAATCAATGAGTTGGTTGGTGTTGACGCCATTGGTGACAGGAATCTTGACATAGTCCACCCAATTGGTTCCGCCGGGCAGGGATGAGACGGTCTGGATGGTATAGGTCGCGCCCGGCTTCGCGTTGCTCCACACCATCGTGCCATCCGGTCGGAACGCAGTGACTGCCGTTGCCGCCGGGCCGGAAATCCGGAAAAACCGCGTCCCTTGGGCAGCGGCTTGATGAATGCCGGTGAGCAACGCCAGCATGATGAACAGGAAGTGAAGTCTGGCTTTCATAAAAAATTCGGGTTTGGTTTTCCTTGCTTCGATGATGACCTGATTACAGTACCTTTTTTACGCCTCGCCCATGGAAATACAACTTGAAAATCGCCTCAGCTATTCGGCAAAGCGTGAGATAAAGGCGCAGCGAGCCACACGCTCCAAGCCAATTGATTGCAGACACAAACGTTTGGTATCCGCCGGGAGTGCAACCGGCATGGCTCAAAAGTTGAAAGCGGGGGGGTCCGACAAGTGGCCGCATCACTACCTGTTCATCGTGGATGGCGAGTGGCGCGACGACCCGGACTGCCCACTGCGGGTGCCCAATCCGCACGGCGGGCAGAACATGGTCCGGCAAGTTGTTTGACGCATCAGGGTTGGAGTTTGGATCAGGTGCGCATCAACTGTGCCTGATCTGGTCGGACAGCACTAACGAGGGCCCGAGGGTCCGTGACGCGCCCAAGGAAAAGACAGGCTCCGCTCGGACGATGTTGAATCGCGAAAAGGAATCAGGCGGATGCCGACTGGCTATTTCGCTTTGCCGGATGATTCCCGCGCCACCTTGCGAGAATACCCAATAGACAGCATGCTGAGGCGCTGTTCAGGTGTTCGAGGCACGGAACCGGATGGTTTGGGGAGGAGCATTCGGCCACTGGTTGCGCGACAAACGGAGGGCTGACTTTCGCAATCTCGCCCGATACCATGTCCTTATGGGAGCAAACCTGCGAATGTCTGTAAAGACCTAATAGCCAGCATAGTTAATGAACAACATAATGAGGAGTGTTCCTTGGCAGATTAGATGCTTGGAATCAAGCGGTGGCAACAGGCAATACGTGAACGAAAACAGCACTAATTGAAAACCCGCCTGTTGCCGCGTTCACGCCGCAAATGAAAGAACAGAAAGGTAAGGTAGTATGAACATTAAGACTTCTCGC
>PLQC01000040.1 GCA_003159675.1 Limisphaerales bacterium | reverse complement strand
TCGCGAGCGTTGGTCTGGCCGTGTTGTCCTGGAAATTTGTGGAAACGCCGTTTCGGCAGCGTGTGATCCTGAAGACCAGATCACAAATCTTCAGTTTCGCTGGTGTCACCACCGCCGTGCTACTATTCGCAGGGTTGGCCGTCTTCATATCTCACGGACTGCCTTCAAGGCTTCCCGCCGACGCGCTGCGGTATGCAAACATAAGCCCCGATTTGGTCTTTAAAAAAGAGTTAAGCTTGAAGCAAGCGCTGGCTGGAGATTTGTTTGAACTACGAACCAGTAATAAACAACAACCCATAAAACTGCTTGTGTGGGGCGACAGTCATGCCATGGCCGTGATGCCGGTTTTCGATACGCTTTGCGAGGAACATGCCATCCGCGGTGTTGCGGCGACGCATGCGGGAACGACTCCGTTGGTCGGTTTTGAGGATAACAATCCTAGCTCCTTGCGCGAAGAATGCATTCCTTACAACAATGCGGTCGTTGACTTCATTCGCAAGAGGCGCGTAAGAGACGTAATTCTCGTTGCGCGGTGGGGTGGGAAAGAAACATGGCAACTTCGCAGATGTTTGCTTGCTACGCTTGATATTCTCAAAGGTTCTTGCACCAGAATATGGGTCATGAGAGACGTTCCGATACAACGTTGGAATGTGCCGGATGCTCTAGCTTCTGCTATTTGGCACGGCGACGATCCCGAAAAACTCGGTTTGCCTCTTGCAGAATATCGTGCTGAATTCCAACATCAGGATCCGGTTTTTCAAGGCCTAACTAGATTATTTCCGCAGGTTACTGTCCTTGATCCAACTGATTTATTTGTGAGCACCAACAATCTGTGCCGAGTGGAGTCGGGTGGCAAAGCCCTCTATTGCGACAAGGATCATCTCACCGTTGCCGGGGCAATGTTGCTGCGCCCGCTTTTTGAACCAATCTTTGCGAACATGAGCGAAGTTACAAATGCCCACCGTTAGCATGCGCCCACTTAAAATTCTCCATGTCAACACGCTGGATCACGGCGGCGGCGCGGCACAATTGGGTTTTGATCTGATGGAAGGCATCAACGCGGCAGGCCATCGCGCTTGGCTGGCCGTTCGCCAGAAAACCCGCGCCGATGACCGGGTGTATGCCATCGGGAACGAGACCCATCGCCACTTTTGGGCGCAATGTTGTAATCGTTTCATCCGTCCTTGGGGTGGCAACCGACTGGCGCGGGCCGTGGGCCGCCCTTGGAGCTCCTTCCGAGTGATGCTTGGGCACGAAGATTTTGATTTTCCCGGCACCTGGCATTTGCTGGAGGACGCGCCGGAGAAACCCGATCTCGTCCATTTGCACAATCTGCACGGAGCGTTTTTCGATCTGCGGGCGCTCCCGTGGTTGAGTCGGCAGATCCCCACCGTGGTGACCTTGCATGACGCCTGGATGACCAGCGGCCACTGTTCCCATTCCTTCGATTGCGAGCGCTGGCGCACCGGCTGCGGAGCATGTCCCGATTTGACCATTTATCCGGAAATCCGCCGGGACGCCACGGCTTACAACTGGCAACGCAAACGAAAAATCTACGCCCAGAGCAGGCTGCACATCGCCGCGCCCTGTCGCTGGCTGATGAACAAACTGAAAGACTCCATGCTGGCTCCGGCCATCGCCTCCGCCCGCATCATAAACCACGGCGTTGACCTTTCCGTCTTCAAGCCGGGCGGTCGCGCGCAGGCGCGCATGGAGTTGGGATTGCCGGATGAGGCGACCATCCTGCTGTTCGCTTCAAAGGGAATCCGCAGCAATACCGCGAAGGACTATGGCACAATGCGCAAGGCATTGGAAATTCTGGGCGCGCGCTCCGGAGCAAAATTATTGGTTTTTGTGGCCTTGGGCGAAGAAGGTTTCACGGAACGCCTCGGCCATGCGGAATTGCGGTTTGTGCCGCATTTGGGCGACCGCACCGCTGTGGCCAGGTATTACCACGCCGCCGACATCTATGTTCACGCCAGCCGGGCGGAGGTCTGGGGCCTGAGCATCACTGAGGCAATGGCCTGCGGGCTGCCTGTGGTAGCCAGCGATGTGGGCGGGATTCCCGACCAGGTTGCCGATGGTCAGAATGGATTTCTCGTTGCGGTTGGAGACGCCGTTCAGATGGCTGGGCGGATTCAAATGCTCGTCAACGACCGTCCGCTCCGCAACGAGCTTGGGCGGCGAGCGCTTGAGCGGGCGCGGGAGGAGTTCAGCGTGGAACGCATGACAAAAAATTATCTGGATTGGTATCAAACGATTTTAACAGACCCACAATAAATTATGCGGTGCCCAACCCTGAAAGAACTGCCGTCGCCACCTCCGGGAAAAACCGGCTGGCCGTGGACCGAGGAGACCCCGGTTGCTTCTGAAAAGCCGGCGGGGTTTCATGCCCGCATAACCATCGTCACGCCCTCATTCAATAGCATCCATTTTTTGGAAGAGACCATGCGCTCGGTTCTCCTGCAAGGATATCCGGATCTGGAATACATTATTATTGATGGCGGCAGCACGGATGGTTCGTTGGAAATAATCCGGAAATATGAAAAATGGATTACCTATTGGATCAGTGAGAAAGACCGGGGATACGCGGATGCCGTTAACAAGGGCTTTTCCCAGGCCACAGGCAATATCCGAGCGTGGCTTCCCGCCAGCGACCTATACGCCCCCTCGGCACTTCTTACGGCGAATCACTACCTCGGAGCATATCAAGCTGATTTTATTTTTGGCCGACCTTGCCGCTTAAGTGAAGAAGGCAAGGTGGGAAGAATGCTTCCAATGGCAAGCAAAAACCTTCGGCATGTATGTCTTTACGCACGCAGCAACCCATGCCAGCCCGCCACATTTTGGCGCAGTGAGATTCACAAGCAGGCTGGACAGTTAAACACAAACCTGCTCAATTCTGCAGATTCAGAATGGTTTTTGCGATTAAGCCTCATAGGGCGAAGCCGCGGGATCCCTGAAATGGTTTGTTATATTCGCCAACATTCTGGCCAATTATCCTCGAATGTAGAAAGAATGCTTAACGAGTGGTATTCATCGTGGGATGCGGTGGTTCGCGCAAACCGGATCCCTCGAATAAAGATTTTGTTGGGTGCCTTATGTGTCATTCCGCTGATGCGCTATCGTTGCGGTGGTTTGAAAAGTCTGGTCCGTTTGCCGGACATGCAAGTGTTGTCAAAAACGCTTTTCCGGAGCAAAAAGTGAATGTTCAAATCGTTCTCGACCGTAAAAACTAATCAGGACTTATGAACGCACTGCGGATACTCCATGTCGGACCGTCTCTGATCGGCAGCACCACAGTCCAACGATTGAAAACGCTCCAGGACATGGGCCATCAGGTAACGGATATCAACACGGAACCGTCCGCCGAGATCGTGATATATACGCCATGGCTCTCGCGAGTTCAAAGGAGGATATTTGGCCACCAAGACAAAGTGGGAGCCAACGTCAGGCTGTTACGAGCTATTCAGTCTGAACGGTTTGATGTTTTGTGGATAGATAAGGGGTTAACCATTTATGCCAATACTTTGCGTCGGGTGCGTGAGATCCAGCCGGGTTGCCGGATTGTCGGCTATTCGCCAGATGACATGATGAATCCGGCCAACCAATCCGGGCATTTCCTTGAGGGACTGCCGCTTTATCATTTCTTCATCACCACCAAGAGTTATCACATCAAGGAATTAGCCGCACTGGGATGTCCAAAGATTCTGTTCGTGGATAATGCCTACGATCCTCGAATCCATCATCCCATGAACGTCATCGAAGATGACCGGCAGCGGTTTGGTGGAGCGGTCGGATTTATCGGGCAGTGGGAACCTGCGCGCGCCGAGTCCATTAGGAAACTGGCAATGGCGGGAATTTCCGTGAGAGTTTGGGGAATGACTTGGGAACGGATGCGCCATGTGCCGCCTGCCTTGGTCTTGGAAAACCGTCCGCTTTGGGACGAAGACTACGCTCGCGCCATCTGCGCCTTTGACATTAATCTGTGCTTCCTTCGGAAGTGCAACCGCGACCAACAGACACAGCGAACGATGGAGATTCCAGCTTGCGGAGGTTTCATGCTGGCAGAGCGCACCGCAGAACATCAACGCTTGTTTAAAGAAGGGGAGGAAGTGGAGTTTTTTGAAACGGATGAGGAAATAATTCAAAAGGTGCATTTTTATTTGGAGCATTCCGACAAACGGCGGAGGATAGCGCAGCGCGGGTATGAACGTTGCATCCGCGATGGATACAGCAACGTAGGACGACTAGGTAGTGCGCTGGAAACCATCATGGCCGCCAAGTCCCAGGCCGTCGAGTCCAACTTACCATCAACCAGCTCGATCTCTGCTGAAGTTGCAGCGGTGTGTAAACCGGGCAACCAAGATAAACTCAGGATACTCTATGTAGGCATGCTCTTGAAAGGCAGCACGACATTGCAGCGGGCACAGGCGCTCAAGGATCTGGGGCATCGCTTAACCATGGTGACCACCATAAAATACACTGAATTCATTGCTAATCCATCTGTGATTTCACGAATCGAGTGGAAATTGTTTGGTAGCCTGGATCATGTTGGAACCAACGAAAATATTCTTAAAGTGGTCCGGGCGGAACCTTTCGATGTTCTGTGGATTGACAAAACCCTGCTTATTAAGCCGGCAACATTGCGACAAGTTCACAAAATCCAGGCAGGATGCCGGATCGTGGGATATTCTCCCGACGACATGATGAATCCGGGGAATCAGACTTTACGTTTTCTCAAGGGGTTGCCGTTTTATGATCATTATATCATCACTAAGAGCTACAATGTGGCGGAATTGAAAAAGCTGGGCTGTCCTGACGTTTTGTTCGTGGATAAATCTTACGATCCACACACTCACCGCCCCATGCCGATAACGGCAGAACAGCGGCGGCAGTTAGGTGGGCCGGTAGGATTCATTGGCCAATGGGAACCAGAACGGGCGGAGTCATTAAGAATACTGGCGCTCGCCGGGATTCCCGTGCGGGTCTGGGGTTTTACTTGGGAGCGAATGAAAGATGTGCCTCCGGGTTTGCACCTGGAGAACAAACCGTTATGGGCAGACGATTATGCCCGTGCGGTATGCGCTTTCGACATCACTATTTGTTTTCTGCGGAAGGCTAATCGCGACCTACAAACATCGCGAACGATGGAGATTCCGGCATGCGGGAGTTTTATGCTGGCAGAGCGCACCGCAGAACACCAACGCTTGTTCTTGGAAGGGGAAGAAGCGGAATACTTTTCCGACGACGAAGAATTGATCCGCAAAGTCCGATACTATCTTGATCATCCGGAAGAGCGTCGCCGGATTGCGAAGAGGGGTTATGAGCGTTGTCTGCGCGATGGTTACAGTAATGAAAACCGATTGCGCGTCGCTCTAAACACAATCATTGCATCCAAGTTGAATAGAAACCAGGCGCTTTAGTCCGCATGGATTGTGACGGTCGGCTGTTGAATTGAAACTCATGCGGATTAATCAAATCCAGTCGTAACCTGATAAAAATGAAAACTGAAAGTGTATTGATGGTCCTATTCAAAAAACTTGGTTGCGTGCGCATGGCATGGTCGCTGCGGCGCTTGCATTGTCCCGTTGCACCCGACGCTCTCGTGTTGGAAGTCGGCAGCGGCGGCAATCCATATTGGCGCGCAAACGTTTTGTGCGATGCTTATCTGGACACCAGCGAACGGCATTTTGCCAAGCTAATCAGCGACCGTCCGACCGTTCTAGCTTTCACAGAGAAACTTCCATTCGCCGATGACACGTTCGACTTTGTCATCGCCAGTCATGTGTTGGAGCATAGCGACCAACCGGAAAAGTTCCTGTCGGAGATTCAACGGGTGGCAAAAGCCGGTTATATTGAAGTGCCGGATGCCTTTTTTGAGCGGCTTGGCACTTACTCGTGCCATCGGTCGGAAATCACCGATCGGGACGGTGTTCTGATGATTCGGAAAAAACGCGCCTACATTCAAGATCCCGAAATTTACGAATTGCACGGCAAAAAAACCGGCCAACTCCTGCCGAAGTGGATGAATCGCAACCCGTTTGAATTTCATGTTCGATATTATTGGAGCCGGGTTACGGGGGGCATCGAGTATCGGATTGTCAATCCAGATTATATCTTTGATTGGACTCCGGAAGAATCCGCCAGACATCAACCGCAGCTTCCAATCTCCGCCCGTTTTAAGGCTGGATGCCTGCACATTTTTCGCCTGCTCCTTTCCCAAACCTCCAGAAATTCCAAACTGCGCGTGCAGGATTTGTTGCGCTGCCCGGTCTGTCACTCCTTAAAGTTCAGTCAATCTGAGTCCAACATCCAATGCCGCCAATGTCAAAACATATTTCCAATCCGTGAACGCGGCATCTTGGACTTTACCGATGTAATGGCCAAAGAACAATCCTAAATTGCCGTCACCCGAATTGCGGTCCACCGCCATGAATTCGCCATTTTTTTCTATTTGCATTCCCCAATATAACCGGACTTCGTTTCTGTTGCGGGTGCTGGAATCCTTAAATACACAAACCTTTCGGAATTTTGAAATTTGCATTTCCGATGACTGTTCCACCGACGGACGAGAACAGGAAATTATAAATTACCTTCAAGAGACGGCCCTGAAATTCGAATATAGCAAAACCGAAAAGAATATTCGTTATGACAAAAATCTGCGCCGTGCCATTGGGCTGGCGAACGGACGTTACTGCTTTCTACTGGGCAACGACGACATGCTGGCCGGGCCGGAGACATTGGCGCAATTGCACGCAGTAATGCGCTCGCACAATTTCCCCGAAGTGGTGGTTACGAACTATCAAGAAATTACCACCGGATTGACGTATCGCCGAATGCAGTTCACGGGAGTTTTAGGTTCCGGAGCGCGCACAGCCGCCAATAATTTCCGAAATTTCAGCTTTGTGAGCGGGTTGATATTTGACCGGGAACTGGCACGCAAACATGAAACGGACCAATGGGATGTGGCGGCGTTCTACCAGACTTATCTCGGCACACGGATACTGGCGTCCGGGTGCCGGTTGTTGGCTGTGTCAGATGTGGTTATTCTCAAAGATGTCCAGATTCCGGGAGAGCAAGTGGATACTTATCGTGCCTGGCCGGTTCTAAAAAACTGTCCCATCATTGAACGCCCATTGAATTTAGCTCCCATTGGGCGATTGGCGTTTGCGGCGGTTGAGCGTTACGTTGATCGGCGGGAGCGTGAACGAATCGCCCGGCGGATTTTTGGACAGTTGTTGATGTTCACCTATCCTCCCTGGCTTTTTGAATATCGCAGGATTCAATCCTGGCGCTATGCGGCGGGAATATGTCTCGGGATGAGGCCCAAAAATCTCCTCAAGAATGCAGCCTTTGGAATGGTGACACGCATTTACTTGAAACTGCTCCACGCGTTCGTTTCACTGGCTGGGCTGTGCATTCCATTATGGATTTTCTTCCGTTTCAAGCCATGGCTGCACCAATTTGCGAAACGTGCGAAATATTAAAGTAACGAGACGGCAAACGATCTGGCCGAGTTGCATTCCGCGCAATCTACGTCAACCAATTTTATTCAGGCCGCGCAACTTGCCATTGGGGAAGGGTTCACAAGCGAAAGTTTTATGACAACCAAAAGACACAGCAGCAACATGGCGGTGCGCAGTGCGACTCAATCGCCATCTGTGAGAAGCCGTAACCTGGCCGATCCGCGCTATTTTCATCTTTCATGGATGGTGACGTGTTTGTTCATGGGCTTTGCCTCGTTTGTCCTTTACGCTGTTTTTTTCAAGCTGGCTCTTCCTGACGCAATTTGTGTGGGAGTTCTGGTAACCTTTACGCTGCTCTGCGGTGCGCTGGCCTATAAGCTCGTGGAGCAAAGGCCGCAGCTTATTTTTACTCCGATGCCCTGGTTGTTGCTGGCGTCCGGGGCGTATTTTGGTTTTGGCCCGCTGATGTATTATTTTGGCGACGATGAAGCCAAGGCGTATTGCCAGGCAGTCTATCCGGTGACGGTTCAGGATGTTTTGCGTGTCACTCTTTTGAACGCCCTTGGAGTGGCTCTGGTCTTTGGGGTGTGGCGGTGGCGGATAAAAAAGATCACTTTTGCAACACCAAAGCCGGTCAGTCAGGAGGCCATGGCGACGGCAATAATGATGTTTTACCTGATCGGTTTACCTCCGAGTTGTTTAACCCTGCTGTCCGGCTGGGGCCTCGTAAGTTTCACAGTTCCTAGTTTTTTGAACTGGCTTGCCATGTTCACCAGCGCCGGGCTGGTATGTCTGACCGTCGTTGCGCTACGCCGGGGTGGCGGGTGGTGGCTGTTGTTGGGCGCGATGCTGGCCTTCGACGTTGCAGCGGCC
Source organism: Limisphaerales bacterium (assembly GCA_003159675.1). GTDB lineage: Bacteria > Verrucomicrobiota > Verrucomicrobiia > Limisphaerales > BOG-1460 > BOG-1460. Next base: position 75,759 of record PLQC01000040.1, on the reverse strand, counting down.
ATGGCGAGCTTTTCCAAGTTTGCCATCCTGCTCGCCGTGCTGCCCTGTATTTTTGGATACTTGCTTTACCGCCCTGGAGTGCGGTCGCTCGGCTGGATCCTTGTATTTCTGTTGGTCGTTTATCTGGCCAGCAATTCCTATGTGACCTACTGCCGAAATCACGGACTGGATTTGCCAGATGACACCGTGACAGGCCGGATCAGTCTGGCCAAATCATTTTTCACTGCTGACCAGGAATCGGAGGGAAAAAAAGCGGAACAAATCCAGAATTGGTGGACGCGACTCAACTACGCCAACGCCCAAGCGTTTGCGATGCAGCAATACAACGAAGGCAGTCCCGGGAACAGTTTTTCCCTGGCCTGGATCGCTCCTATTCCCCGGATTCTTTGGCCCAACAAGCCGATCATCGAGTCGGGAGCCGACTTTTATAAAAAACTTACTGGCGGGGAGACGGCCTCCTTTGGCATTGGCTTCTTCGCGGAAGGATATTGGAATGGGGGGTGGGTTTATGTCATCCTTGGTTCCATTGTGATTGGCTGGATATTCGGGACCATTACCCTGCTCATTGTCAAAGAACAGGCGGCCGGAAACCTGTGGATATTGCCGATCGCCCTGCTCTGGATCAGAAGCGGCGGTCAGGTGGCTGGCTGGATCAATGCCGAGATCGTTGGACCTGCAGTATTTACATTTCTTTTGGTTATTTTGATGCGGTTTTTATTACCGCAGAAAGTAATGCTATTAGCGAAATTTGGTGTTAACTCTGTTAAAACTAGCAGGAATTTAAGGCAGGTGCCGCAGCCAGGCATAGACAGTGAACCTTGAAACAAGTTCACATTTCGAAAAGAATTGATACCGGAAGTGTTTACGCATAATCAGATAGTTGGCGGCAAGGTTGCCGAAAGCCAAGCCGCTAAGACTAAGATTTACCGAGTTGCGGGACTGGATTCAATTCGTTTTGTTTTTGCATTATGGCTGGTATTTTCCCATTTTTGGTTTATTCCATTGTCGGACCATCTGGCTGGGAATACGGCCGTTATGAAAATCCTGCGCGGTTTCTATAACAACTTATTCTGCGGTGTGGCTGAGGTAGTCGTATTCTTTGTAGTATCGGGTTTCTACATCCATTTCCCATTCAGATATGCGCCAAAAATGCCGGCTGCCTTTCTAGCAAGGCGCTACTTAAGAATTGGGCTTCCCTTCATATTTGCTTTTGTTCTCGTCCTCCTCTGAAAGTCGTCAGGAGTTGTGGAATTCTACGACTCAATCCTTTGGAGCCTCGTCGCTGAACTGATTTATTATACGTTGTATCCGATTCTATTTCCATTCATCCGATATTTTGGGTGGCGCCTTGTAATTGCTGCTAATGCTATTGCATTGTTAATCACATGCTTGCACCCGGAAGCCAAAGAATACCATGCTTTTGGACCGCTTTTGACATGGGTTGTTGGCTTGCCATGCTGGCTGCTTGGATGTATGCTGGCACCATCGTTTTCAACCTCTGCCCCTTCCCCAAGCTTTAAGTGTTTTTTCATTACACACCCAGCATGAGAAGGCCTTGCGTTGGTTCTCGGAGCAACCCAAAGAAACCCGCAAAATGGGCGAACAGGGCCGGCAACGCATTTTGACGGAGTGGAATTACGAGGTTCAGTTTGCACCGGTGTTAGACATTCTCAATCGGGAGAAGTAAATAAATCTACAATGAAATGAATGACTGGAAAAAACGTTTGTATGACGGTTATATTTCGACCGGGCAAGCAGCCGGTAAGATTAATCGAGAGACTAATCTGGCAATCAGCAACTATCCATTTTACAAACAACTCATAAAGAAACACCTTTTCCAAAGCAAAAATATTGTTATAGCTGACTTGGCGTGTGGACATGGAGCTTTGATTTATTGCTTGCAGCAATTGGGTTTTAAAAACGTCCAAGGAGTGGATATATCGCCGGAACAAATCAAGTTGGCACATGACCTCGGGATCAAAAGCGCCACCTGTCTTGACATGGGCAGTTTTCTAAAAGAGCAAAACAAAGCCTTTGATGTTGTATTTTTAATGGATATTCTTGAGCATTTAGAAAAAGGGGAATTGCTTGCTTTGCTGGATCAAGTTTATGTTTCATTAAGAAACGATGGGATTATAATTATCCACGTTCCCAATGCTGAAGGTTTGTTTGGCATGAGAATACGTTACGGGGATTTAACCCATGAAAACTGCTTTACCTCACGATCCATTGAGCAGGCATTAAATGCCTGTGGTTTCCACCATGTCAAATGCTTTGAGGATAAGCCGGTCATACATGGTGCTAAAAGCCTTATTAGAAGAATTCTGTGGGAATTACTAACGGCGACCTCACGCCTCTTATTGACTGCGGAAACAGGATTTACTCATCATATTTTATCACAGAATATGCTTGTGGTTGCCAAAACATCTGTGGCAACTACATGAAAGTCTCATGGACTAGTCTGCCACCTCTTAGGTCCATCTGGTGTTGCCGGTGTATTATTTGGAGTTTGGCAAGTGTTTGTTCCATCTTGCGTTTTCATGGCTCGGTCCGGTATCCTTGGACTCTAAACGTTTTTGCGATTGCATGCTTTGTTTGGCTACGAAAAGAGCTAATTTGGTTCCAAACGCATCCGCCCTACCGCAGCCTCGAAAGCGCTAGGACATGGAGTTTTTCCCTTTATCTTTGTCACGTCCCTATTTTTATTCTACTGGCTAAACTATAAACCATGGCCCGTCTTAATTCATGGGTTGCATGGTTCATGCAACTTATGGCTTGTATGGCGATTAGCTATTTATTTTTCGGTGTTGTGGAAAGCCCGGCACACCGGTTGGCTACGCGTGTTGGACGTCTATTGCGACGAGAATGAGCATCAATCAATGGTTGATGACTTGGCTGAATGCCGGGGAACAATAGAGATGTGCGTGCAAATCGCGGCGATTACTGGCTGCCGCTACAATGAAATCGAAATATTGCAGAGGTTTCAGTTTGTGAGTCAACTTACCGCGTGGTTTGGTGTTGCCCTTTTTGCAGTTGCTGCCTGGGCGGCCACGCCGGACATCCCGCGGCTGGACTGGCAGCCGCGATCGGATTGGATCAACATAAAAAAGGATATTAATCCAGCAGCAGTCGGTGATGGCACCAATGATGACACGACGGCGATCCAGACGGCGCTCAATCGCGGGTCGAACGGCAAAACAATTTATCTGCCACCCGGCACGTATCGGATCACCCAGACGCTGGTGTTTCACGGTGAGGGCACGGGGTCGGCGGTCATTGGTCATGGACGCGATACCCGGCTGGTCTGGGACGGGCCGGTTGGCGGGGCGATGTTCTGGAGCGATGGCATTGCCTACAGCCGTTATGTGGGCTTGAGCTGGGATGGCCAAAACCGGGCGGCGGTGGGGTTTGATCATGCGGCGGGAAAACGGTTCGAGACCGAGATTCTCCACGAGCATGAGGCGTTTCGCAATTTTACCGGTTACGGCATCCGGGTGGGCAACGGGCAAAAGGTTGCCTCGGCAGAAATCCTCTACCACAACTGCCTGTTTGACAATTGCGGCACGGCGCTGGGCTTTTTGACGTTCAATGATTATGACAACACCATTGATGGCTGCGAATTCCGCAACTGTGGCACGGGCGTGTTGTCCCACAAATCCAACTTTTACGCCCGCAACTCCCATTTTGAGAACAGCCGAGACACGGATTTTCTGGTTCAAGGCGAGCACGGCAGTTCCATCCGGCGTTGCACCTCCATCGGTTCCAGGCGGTTTGTCCAAGAAGCCACCATCGCGCCATTGACGATTCAGGATTGCCGGGTGGCGCTCTGGACGGGCCGGGAGCCAGCGCTGTATCTTCAGGGCGGACCGGTGCTGATGTTCGATTGTGTCTTCACTCCCGCTGCGACCAATCAAGCCGCCCTCCAGTTGGGCGGCGGAGTTCAAAAACTTTTGTTGAGCCACAATCAGCCGGCCTTGGTGGACCAATTGGTGCGCAATCCGCAGGTAGGACACATTTATGAAATCCCCGCCGGCCCATCCACCCGGGTGGTGAGATCCGCCAGCCAGCAGTTTCTTCAGGAAACGGTTTTGGTGTCGGGCAAAGTATTTGACGCGTTGCATGATTTCGGGGCCAAGGGCGAGGGCAAAACCGATGATACGGCGGCGATCCAAGGTGCCATTGACGCGGCCCGCCAGTGCGGTCACGGGGCGGTTGCTTATCTCCCGACCGGACGCTACCGGGTGTCGCGCACGCTGACGATTTCGGGGGAGAATTACAAGGTGGAAGGCAGCGGTTATAATTGCGGACTGGTTTGGCACGGGGAAGCCGGGCAACCGATGGCAACCATCTCCGACGCAGTGAACGTCACTTTGGCCAACCTTGTGGTCGGCATGTCTGACTGGGGTGAAATGAATCATGGCGATGATGTGTTGGTCACCAGCCCGGATGGCAAGCCCTGCCGGGTGATTTTGGACGGGGTTTATGCCTACGGAATGTATCAGAAGGCACCGGACAAACACGGCATCCATTTTTTGAATCTGCCAGCCGGCTGCGTGGTGGATGCCCGGCATGTGCAGGGGAATCTGCGGATAACTGATTGCACGCAGGCGCAGTTGCTCTTCCGGACTTCCTACGAAGGCACGGTCACGGTGGAGGGCGGGGAAACATTCAACATTCAACATTCAACATCCAACTTTCAACAAATGGAAGACGGGGGGCGGGATGGGTTGATTGGTTTTTTGACCCGGATCAGCACGGCATCCAAGCCCGCGTTGCGGGTGCGCGATAACAATTCGGTGGTGATGGGTGATTTTTACAACGAGCAAAGCGATCAGGTCGCCGAGTTAAGCGGGAAGCCGGGGCAACCCGAGGGCCGAATCACCATCCAGTCCCCCAAACTGCATTTGAACACGACGAACGCGCTGTTCGATATCCGTGATTACAAAGGCCAGATTTATTGGGGCCAGAGCCAGTTTTACTGCGATCCCAAGGAGACGATCATTCGGAGTAAGGGAACGCAACCATTGCAACTAATCTTGGCGGGCAATGCCTGGTATCAGAACCAGCCGGAATTTGAACTGACCAATTCCACAAAACTGACCCTGATGGGCAATGTCGGGGTTCCTGATTCAGCCAGCCCAACGTCGGCGCTTAGCGGACTCTCATCCGCTCTGGACGACCTCCGGCATTTGGATGCACTCGATGCCCGGCTTTCACGGATGGAAAAATGAATCGGGCTGAAATCCGTCGTGCTCTTGGTGCCCTGACGGTTAATTTCCGGAATGAATGAAACCGCTTAACGTCACTTTGGCCAGCCGCTCACCGGGACGATTCTGGAGTATTGAGGGGTTATTTTCAAACATTGCCGCCGCTTTCCCTGAATGGGTCCAGTGCAGGGTAGCGACCGCACCCCGAGGCCGGGCAAATCTTGGATCGTTGGTCGCCAACCTGTTTTGGTTGCGGTCCCTGAAGGACTGCGATGTCATTCACCAGACGGGTGACATCCATTACGCGATTCTTGGGGTGTGGCGGCGTCCGGTTGTTCTAACCATTCATGACCTGCGATTCATTGAAGAAGCCCATGGGCCCAAGCGTTTTCTCTTCTGGTGGTTATGGCTTTACTTGCCCTGTTTGCGGGCGAACCGTGTCACGGTGATTTCCGAATTCACGAAAGCCCGTCTCCTTTCGCTTTGCCATGTCAAATCGGAAAAGGTGCGGGTGATCCCGAACTGCGTTTCGCCGGAGTTCGGGCCCAAGCATAAACCCTGGCCTGCCGGCAACGCGCGATTATTGCAGGTCGGCACCACCACCGACAACAAGAACCTCGGTCGGGTAGTTGAGGCGTGTGCCAAATTGCCCGTCCAACTCTCCATTCTTGGGAAATTGACCTCCTCACAGCGGGAACAACTGGACCGTCAGGGGGCGGACTACGTGGAGTTTTGCAATTTGTCCAAGGATGAGGTTGTGGCCCTTTATGCGGCTTGCGATCTGGTTGTTTTTGTCTCCACCTACGAAGGTTTTGGTCTGCCCATCCTTGAGGCGCAGGCCATTGGCCGTCCAGTGCTCACCTCGAATTTGTCACCGATGCGCGAAGTCGCGGGCGGCGGGGCGTTATTGGTGAATCCTTTTGATGTGGATGACATCCGCTCGGGGTTGCATCGATTGATAGAGGATGCCGGTTTAAGACAGGAATTGGTTAAAGCGGGGTTTCAGAACGTGCGCCATTATTCGGCTACGTCAGTAGCCAGCCAATACGCAGAACTGTATCGTGAAGTTGTCGGGAAACAATGAATATTCATTTCGAAGAGTTGGCTGCACCTCAGCGTGCCGGCGGCATCGAGGCGGCAACCCGGGAATTGGTGGCTCACTTAAGGGCGAACGGTTTGAAAGTAAGCCGGTCTTCGGAACAGGAGCCTCCCAGCTTGCCGGACTGTGTGCATCTGCACGGGATTTGGTCGCCTCGGCTGGCTGGAAGGTTTATGGCTTGGGGCAAACGTGGCGTCCCATGCTTGGTCAGCCCTCACGGGATGCTTGAGCCATGGGCATTATCCCATAAATGGTTCAAAAAGAAAGTTGCCTGGCATCTTTATCAGAAGCAATTGCTCAACCGGGCAGTGCTGCTGCATGGCACCTCGGAACGTGAGACAAGGCAATTCAAAAAATTGGGACTCAAGCCTCCGTTGGCTTCAATTCCTTGGGGGGTATCTCTTCCACCGGTCAGGGCGGAGCGGCCAGTTCATCCTCGTCCGCGGATTGCGCTTTTTGTTGGGAGGATCTATCCGGTGAAGGGACTGCCAATGCTGGTCGAGGCTTGGACTAGGGTGCGTCCCGCAGGATGGAAGCTGAGAATCGTCGGGCCCGACGAGGCCGGTCACCAGGCGGAAGTGGAGTCACTGATTCGCAAGGCCAAGCTTGAAGCCGACTTCGAGTTCACCGGGCCTTTGCATGGCGAAGCTTTGCGCGAGGCCTATGAAAGTGCCAGCCTCTTCATCCTGCCCAGCTATACCGAGAATTTCGGCATGGTTGTGGCGGAGGCTATGGCTCACGCTCTCCCAGTGGTGACGACCACAGGAACGCCCTGGTCCTTTCTTCCCGAACGTGGATGCGGTTGGTGGGTGGCCCCGACCGTGGATCATATCGCCCAAGCTCTTTCCACCATCACGGCTTTGGATGATGAAACACTGCGAGGCATGGGGATGAAAGGCCGGGAGGTGGTTTCAAGTGAGTTCAATTGGAGGCAAGCTGCCAACAAGATGGAAGAAGCATATCAATGGGTGCTGGGCGGAGGGCCGAAGCCGGGATGTGTCGTTTGAAAAGCTGAAATATTGAAAGCTGAAACTTGAAAGTAGAAATCAGAAATAAATTTCAGCTTTCGGCTTTAACCCGATGTGAATGTAGATCTCTCAAAATTTTCCACCGGCGGTTTTGACCGTGGCGCCTCGCGTTTCAAAGAAACGCTGTGGGTCCTGGTGCGTTGCCTGTTTTTTGCGCCGACTTGCCCTTTGCCCTCTGCCCTTCGCGTCTTCTTCCTGCGATGGTTCGGCGCAAAAATCGGGAAGGGCGTCGTCATCCGCTCCCGCGTCAACATCACTTTTCCTTGGAAACTCACGGTGGGCGACCATGTGTGGCTGGGCGAGGAATGTTGGCTGTTGAATCTCGCGCCGATTGTGATTGAAAGCCACGTCTGCATTTCCCAGCGCGCGTTTCTCTGCACGGGCAATCACGATTACAAATCGCCGGCGTTCAATCTCATCACAAGAGCCATCAGTGTGGAGCAGGGAGCGTGGATAGGGGCGGGCGCGTTCGTCGGGCCTGGCGTCAAGGTTGGCTCGCACGCGGTTTTGACAGCAGGCTCGGTGGCAACGGATGGCCTGCAACCTTTTGGCATCTACCAAGGCAATCCGGTCACTTTTGTAAAGCAGAGGGAAATTCATCCAAAAAGCTGAAACACTGAAAGCAGACGACGGAGGACAGAGGACGGCGTTCCAATCGCTGAATCCGCCTTCAGTTTCTTGATTTTGAGATGAAACGCCATCGCATCCTGAAAATCCTGTTCGCGGCCAGTTTGTTGCTGGTGCTGCTGGCGGCGGTTGTTTGGTTATTTCCGCAACAGGTTCTGACGGTGGACATCGGGCCGGCGAGGGCGGACGTGTTGGTGGTGCTGGGCGGCAAACCCGACCGGGCGGTGCGCGCGGCGGAATTGTTCAAGCAGGGTGAAGCGCCTGAAATCCTGGTCAGTGGGAATGGCGACGCCCAAAATTACAAAACGGTTCTGATCAAGTCCGGTGTGCCGGCGCAGAATATTTCGCTGGAAGCCAAATCGCGCACGACGCGGGAGAACGCGGAATTTTCCATTCCCTTGCTGCGGCAAATGGGCGCGCATCGCGTCATCATCGTGACGAGTTGGTATCATTCGCGGCGGGCGCTGATGTGTTTCGAGCATTACGCGCCGGACATGAAAGTTTATTCGCGCCCGTCCTATGCAGGGTATGTGGGCGAGAATGAAAATGCTGAAATACTGCCCGGTGAAGTGAGCCTGCTGGAATACGGAACAGATTCCACAGGCCAAACAAACTTCACAGGCCAAGGCAGACTTCACGGGCCAGAGAAAGCAGATTTCAGCGTTTCAGAATTTCAGCTTTCAGCTTTTAACGCAAGGCAGAGGGCGGAACGCAAGGCGCAGGAGAGTTACGTGAAATCCGAATATGTGAAACTGCTGGGTTACTGGGTGCGGTATGGGGTGTGGCCGCTCTGAGGGCGGAGGGCGGTGTTTCGGTGAATCTGTAAACCGGTATTTCGGTAGATCGGTGGATTTTTAATTTATGAATAAGGTGAATTCATTCGATGAACTGGAGGTGTATCAGGCGGCGTTCGCGCTACAACAAGACCTGTTTGGCCTCAGCAAGCGCTGGCCCAAGGTGGAAGATTACTCGCTCACGGATCAAATTCGCCGTTCGTCGCGGTCCATTGGGGCCAATATCGCGGAGTCCTGGGCCAAGCGCAGGTATCCTGCACACTTTCTGTCCAAATTAACTGATGCCGACGGGGAATTGCAGGAAACGCTACATTGGCTTAAGACGGCGAAAGCCTGTGAATATGTTTCGGCAGCAGATCACGAACGATTAATCCCGCAATTGCAGCAAATCGGACGCTTACTTGGCAGCATGATCAATCGCCACGAATCCTTCTGTTACTGATCTCACTGATTCACTGAAATACCGAAACACCGTTTCATGTCTCATGCAGCCTTTGCTGTGTCGCGCTTGTCTTTCCGGCCAAACCATGCCAGTCTCGGAGTGCGACAATGACCTTGCTCCAACAACTGAACCGCCAGCGCGCCGAACGCCGTGAGGCTTTGCGCCTCGAAGTGCGACAACGCTTGAGGAGCGTTTTGCGCCAACTCGCTCCGGCGGATCAAGTCGTGGTTTTCGGCTCATTGGCAAAGCCCTATCGTTTCACCGACACATCGGACATTGATATTGCATTGGAAACCGAGCCGTCGGGAATGTCTCTTTACCAACTAACCGGTTTGCTCGCCGAACAAATGGGACGTTCCGTGGATATTGTCCTTTTGTCCGGGTGCCGGTTCCGCGAACGCATCGCAAGAGAAGGCGAGATATGGATGCTGGCGGCCTGACCATCCTGCTCAAGGAAATGGAGAGGGACTGCGCCGTGGCGCATGACGCCGCACAAAAGGCCGCGCGGCGTTTGCGGGAGGAATCGCCCGGTCATCTGGAGGCGTGCGCCTACGAATTGGCGCGATTTTACAACGTCGTCGAAAGGATGTTCCAACGGCTCTGCGAAGAGTTTGAAAACCATTTCGAGAAGCGGGGCGATTTTCACGAGAAACTGATCCAAAGGCTGGCATTGGATCTCGAAGGCATCCGCCCGGCGTTCATTCCCAAGGACCAGATGGCAGACGTGCGGGAATTGAAAGGTTTCCGGCACGTTATGCGTCGCGCGTATGACCTGACGTTGAGGGCGGACCGCCCGGCGGAATTGAGCCGCATTGCGGAACGGCTCGCGTCGGAATTTCCAGTCTGGTGCGCGGACTTCGGAAAACGAGTTCGCAAGGAACAAGGCTGGGACTAATTGAGACACGGTGTTTCGGTATTTCAGCGTTTCAATTTTCCATATTTCAGCTTTCAGCTTTTAAGAATGTCCATTGTCCCGTGGTTTTTTAGTCCGCTTTCAACCTTTTATTTTGCCCTTCTCCATCGACAGCATTTGCCAATAGATTACCATAACCACATGGGTTACACACGCACCGATTACTATGAAACCATCATCCAGCGGCAAATTCGCGCCGGATGCGCCTCGAACAAAAGCGAGGTCATTCATCAGGCGCTGGCGATGCTGGACGCCGTCACCCGCGGCCAAGGACCCGAAGGCGCTAGCTTTCTCAACGCGGATGAACTGGAAGCCTTGCTGTTGCAGGCCGGCCCCGCCACGGCCATGACCGCCGAACGCAAGGCACGCATCTACGGAAAGTTGAAGCGATGAACCGGCAGGCGTCACCGGAGACGGAGTCTCGGTGAACCAGTATTTCGGTAGATCGGTGTTTCGGATTTCAGATCTTTCTTTCCCCGTTAAACGCTTTACCGAAATACTGGAACACTGAAATACCAAACTTATGCACAAGGTAAATTCATTCGATGAACTGGAGGTATATCAGGCGGCGTTCGCGCTACAACAAGACCTGTTTTGCCTTAGCAAGCACTACGGCAATGTCAACTGGCGGCAGGAGCCGAAGCGGTTTTTTTAGGATGGAACCCGGAGTGTAAAAAAATTGAGAAATCAGAAAACAGAAATTGATTTCCCTGTTTCAGCTTTCAGATTTTGGCTTCTTGCTTTCTGCTTTCTGTATTCCTCATTTCTAATTTCGATTTGGCTGCTTTCTCAATTTCTGCTTTCCTAATTTCTATTTTTGATTTTAGTTTCAGCTTTTGAAAATCCTTCTGCTTAATCAGACGTTTTATCCCGACGTCGTTTCCACGGCGCAGCACTTGAGTGAACTGGCAGCGGCGCTGGCAGAAAAAGGGCACGAAGTCACCGTGGTCACCGGACGGCGCGCGTATGACGAGCCGGATAAATTATTTCCCGCCCAGGAAATGTGGCGCGGCGTGCACATCTTCCGGGTGTTCTCCACCCGCTTTGGCAAACAGGCCAAATGGCGGCGCGCGGCGGATTTCGCCAGCTTCATTTTTTTGTGCTGCGCCAGACTTGCCTTCCTGCGGCGGCAGGATGTCGTTGTTGCGCTCACCACGCCGCCGCTTATTTCCTTCATCGGCGCGTGGCGGGCAAAACTCTGGCGGGCGCGGTTTTGTTATTGGGTGATGGATTTGAATCCGGATGAGGCGGTGGCCGCCGGCTGGCTGCGGGCAGAATCACTCGCGGGAAGGATGCTGGAGCGAATGTCGCGGTTCAGCTTGCGGCGCGCGGACAAGATTATTGCGCTGGACCGGTTCATGCGCGACCGGATCGTGGCCAAGGGAATTGCGCCGGAAAAAATCGCCGTGATTCCACCGTGGTCGCAGGACAGCGTGGTGCGATTTGACGCGGTTGGACGGGAACAATTCCGCGCGGCGCACGATTTGCAGGACAAATTCGTGGTGATGTATTCGGGCAATCACAGTCCGGTGCATCCGCTGGACACATTAATGCGGGCGGCGGAAAGATTGCAGGCTGATGCTTCCATCGCCTTTTGTTTCGTCGGGGGCGGCAGTGAATTCAAGCGTGTGCAGCGTTGGGCGGAGGGAAGGGAAAAAGCGGAAAGCGGAAAGCAGAAAGTGGAAATGGGAAACGGGGAAGCGAAAAGCGGAAAACAGCCCGGTGAAATAGGCGGCCTGCTGGAATACGGAATAGATTCCACAGGCCAAGACATTTCACGGGCCTCGGCCTGTGAAGTAACAAACCAAACTTCACAGGCCAAGGAGGGCAGAGGGCAGAGGGCAGAGAGCAAAAATGAATTTCAGCTTCCTGCCGCGCCGAAGGTGGACGCAGGCGCGTCCGCTTTCCAAATTTCAGCTTTTAAGAATGTCCTGTGCCTGCCTTATCAACCGTTGAACCAGTTGGCCGCGTCACTGTCGGCGGCGGACGCGCACGTGGTGGTGATGGGCGAAGCCATGCTGGGTTTGGTGCATCCGTGCAAGATTTACAACATCCTGGCCGTGGGCGCGCCGGTCATCTACATTGGCCCGCGTCCCAGCCACGTCACGGAAATCCTGAATCGTCTCGGTGATGAATACCCGTCCATCCGTGTCATGCACGGCGAAGCGGACATTCTGGTGGATCAAATTCAATACTTGCGACAACGTGGAGTTACTGGTCAACGGCAATTGCCGATGGAAACGTTGTCAGCTTTTTCGCAAGCATCGTTGCTGCCGCGTCTGGCCGCGTTGATTGGCGGACCGGGAGAAGAAGGATGACTTGGACTGCTTCTGGCCACCAGAATGGCTTGTTTTAGAGCAGATTTTCTAGTTGACTGAACTGGCCGATGATGCTAAAAATGCTTATTAGGTGTATTCCGGTGTGCTGCTTTGTCTTGAGATTAAAGAAGTTATGAAAATTTCAAAAATCGCAATGAGTGTGAGTGCCGTGGCGGCCATGCTCGCATTGACCGTCGTTTCCCGCGCGGGCGACACTCCGAAGGTCAATCCATTTCTGACGGTTTTGAGCACGACAACGCAGGCGGAACTGCCTGCCAAAGCCAGCGATTTGGTGGCGCAAGCCGTTGCCAAACAGCAGCAGCAAACAACCGTTGATGTGGTCAGGGCGGCGCTGGGATTGAATCCGGCAGCGGCGGCGCTCATCGTGGGCTCCATCGCGCAGACGACGCCGGCGATGGCGGCGATTGCCGCGGGCACAGCGGTTGGCTTGGTGCCGGACCAGGCAGCGACGATTGCGCGCGCGGCGGCAACGGCGGCGCCACAGCAGGCGGGCAAAATTGTCGAGGCCGTCTGCCGCGTGCTGCCAGCAGCGTATTCTGAGGTAGCCGAGGCGGTGGCGGACGTGGTTCCCGGCGCGGGCAAGGAAATTCTGGCCGGAGTTTCCGCGGCCATCCCGGCCCTCAAGGGGGCGATTGATAAAGCTTTGCTCGCTGGCAATGGCGGTGTGCCGTCCGTGTACGCAGTGCTGACACAGATCGAGAGCACGCAACCGTCCGTCAGCTTGGGAGCGGGGGCCGCCGGCGGCACGATGTCAAGGGCCTTTGTCGCTCCAGTGGTCAAACCCCCCTACGTTGTGCCTCCGACCAGCCCGGTGAATCTGAATCCCGGCTCCGGCGTTCAGGTGCCGCCGGGCGGGCGCGTTTATGAAGACCCGTAAATTGTGCAATTTTAAGGATCAGCCCGTCTTCGGTCGAAGACGGGCTTTTTGTTTGGCGTCCGGTAAGTCGCGTGCAGGCTGGCAGGAAAGAAAAGTTTGTTTGGACAAAAAACGCCGGCCAAACGCCTTTCAAAAAATCAAAACCTTGCCGCAAGCTTTGAACCAAATTATCTTTCCAATGGACAGTGTCAAAATGCGGGGCATCATCAAATTCCTGTTTCGTCCGGTGCGCCAAGGCGGACGGTTGCTGGCGATGCTGATGATTTTTGTTTTTCTGTTCCATGGCGGCACGGCTTATGGCGACACTTTCACGGTAACCACCACGGCCGACAGCGGCGCGGGCTCGCTGCGCCAGGCCATTCTGAATGCCAACGCGAATTCAGGCCCGGACACCATCACTTTTCAAATCAGCAGCATGGCGCCCTTCACCATCAACCTGTCAAGCGCGCTGCCGGCCGTGACCGATCCGGTGACGATTGACGCCACCACGCAACCGGGATATTCCGGCACGCCCGTGGTGGAATTAAACGGGGCGTCCACCGTCGCGGGCAGCGTGGGGTTGCAATTGAACTCCGCGTTCAACACCGTGCTCGGGCTGGCCATCAACCGTTTTCCCGCGCAGGGCATCGTCTTGAGCGGTGTGTCGAACGTCATCCAGGGCAACTTCATCGGCACGGACACGACCGGCACCCTCGCGCGGGGCAATGGCAGTTTCGGCATCTGGGTGAAAAGCTTGGGCAACCAGATTGGCGGGAACAAGGCCGGCAACGGCAATGTGATTTCCGGCGGCAACGACACCGGCATTTATATTTACAACACGAGCAGCAACATCGTGCAGGGCAATTACATCGGCATCAGCGCCATGGGCACGGACCCGCTGGGCAATCTCAACAGCGGAGTCACGATTGACGGGAGCAGCGGAAACCTCATCGGCGGCGGCACCGTCGGCGCCCGCAATTTTCTATCCGGCAACGGAGTCAGCGGCGTCTTCCTGAACGGCGCGGGCGCCAGCCGGAACGTCATTCAAGGCAATTACATCGGCACGGATTATTCCGGCGGCCTCGTCGTCAGCAACGCGAACGACGGAATCACCCTGAACGGCGCGCCGTCGAATACCATCAGCGGCAATGTCATTTCCGGCAACGGAACCAACGGCGTCTTTTTGAACGGCGCGGGCGCCGTCAGCAACAGTGTCGCGGGGAATTTCATCGGCACGGACGCCGCGGGGAAACTGGCCTTGGGCAATCGCAATGCCGGCGTGACCATTGCCGCCGCCAGTGGAAATCTCATCGGCGCCAGCAACGTGATTTCCGGCAACCTGCGCGACGGAATTTTTTTGACCGGCGGCGCCAGCGGAAATCTTGTTCAAGGCAATATCATCGGCCTTTCGGCGGCAGGCGCCAACGCGCTGCCCAACGGCTTCAATGGCATTTCCATCAGCGGCGCTTCGTCGAACACCATCGGCGGCAGCGTTGCCGTCGCGGGCAATGTGATTTCCGGCAACGCTAACAACGGCGTCGGGATTTTGATGGTCACGGACATCTTGAACATCGTTTGCGGAAATTACATCGGCACGGATGTCACCGGCCGGAAAGCCGTCGCCAACACGCTGGCCGGCGTCCGCGTTCAGGGCTGCTCCAACGTCGTCGGCGGCGTGACGGCGGGGAGCGGCAATGTGATTTCCGGCAACGGCCAGCAGGGCGTGTGGCTGGTGGGGATAAACGGGAATGTGACGGGCAACGTTGTCGCAGGCAATCTCATCGGCCTGGATACCACCGGCGCGGGCAGCTTGGGCAACGCCAACGCCGGCATTGGCATTTCCGGCGCGGCCAGAAATCAAATCGGCGGGACAGCCGCCGCGGCGCGCAATGTGATTTCGGCGAATGGCAATTCGTCCTCCGGTCTGGGCGGCGTCTTTTTCGCCGGCGCGGGGACGACGGGCAATCAGTTGCAGGGAAATTACATCGGCACCGATGCGTCCGGCACCCTGGCCTTGGGCAATGTGAACGACGGGATTTATCTGCAGCAGGCGGGCACGAATTTCATCGGCGGCAGCGCGGCGGGCGCGGGCAACCTGATTTCAGCCAATGGCGTGGATGGCATCTACCTGACCAACGCCTCGTGGAACCCGATTCAGGGAAATTTCATCGGCACCAAGGCGGACGGGGCCAATGCGCTCGGCAACACTTTTCACAACGTGGACCTTGATGTGAACGCGACCAACAACACGATTGGCGGTTCGACGCCGGGCGCGGGCAACCACATTGCGTTCGCCCAGACAGCGCTCCGCTCGGGCGTGCGAGTCCGCGCCGGCAGCCTGCACAATTTGATCAGCGGCAATTCCATTTTCAGCAATGCCGAGCTGGGGATTGATCTGGGCACGTTGGGGGTGACGGCCAACGTGGATTGCGAGACCGGGCAGGCGGGCGCGGCGAACGCAGGGCAAAATTATCCGGTCTTGACGAATATTTACAGCGGTGTTGCGACCCAAATCCGCGGCACGCTGGACAGCGGCGCGGGCAAGACCTACCTGCTCCAGTTTTTTTCGAATCCATCCGGCAACGCGCTTGGCTATGGCGAAGGCCGGGTTTTTCTGGGACAGACCAATTTGACTTTGGGTGCGTCGTGCTCGTCCAACTTCACGGTGTTGCTGCCGGTCTCCGTCCCGGCAGGCTGGGTGGTGACCGCCACCGCCACCGACCCGGCCAACAACACCTCCGAATTTTCGGCGTGGGTGCCGGTCTTGATCTTGATTGTTCCCCCGTTGCAGTTGGACGGCTTGAACAGGACCAACCGGCAGATTTCACTTTCCTGGACGAACAACGGCGGAAGTTATGACAACGGCGGAAGTTATGTTTTGCAGCGCGCGTTCAGCCTCTCCCCGCCGGTGCAATGGACAACCGTCACCAACGCGCCTTTGCTTACCAACGGGTTCTTTGTGCTGACCTTGTCCGCCACCAACAGTAACGCTTTCTACCGGCTGGCGGCGCAGTGAGAATGCCAGGATTCTGAAATGGGAGATTATTGCCGTCGCCGTCTGGCAAAGCCGGCCAGCAACGCGGCTCCCACGGCGGACAGGCACAGGGTGCCCGGCTCCGGCACCGTGGCGTCCAACTCCATGGCGAACTTAACTTTTTCGCTATTGCTCAGCAATTCCCAACTGCCTCCATTGTTGAACCAATAGTCGCCGTAATTGTATCCAACGGTCGGCGGTGCAAAAACAGGCAATCCAACCTGGTCGGCTCCGGACAATCCTTGGAACGTCACGGACACCGTTAAAGTGGAGGGCAACTGCATGTTGGGATCTAGCGGGACAGTGCCACCCGAAAAATCCGCCGGGGAAAAACTCAGCACCGCAGAATTTTGACCCACAGCAGACAGCGGGGTTTGAATGGCAAACTGACCGGTGTCGTAGAAAATGGTGCCTGGCGCACTGTAACCGTTGAAGATCGAGCCATCATTCAAATAGAAACGCACATCGGCCGTGACCGTGCCGGTGAAGGTCGCATTGGGGCTGTAATACTCGAAGGAAAAACTGTTCAAATAGGGATACGTCGTGTTATTGGCCAGAAAAATCTGGTCGCCGATTTCCTGGCCGTTGGGAAAGTTCAACACGTTACCAGTATCTGTCGTGGTGTTGTCGTAAACAAATCCCTCTTGCGCCGTTACCGTAATGGCAGGCAAAATGGCAACGACCCAGATTTTCCAGTTCCAAGGCTTCATATGGATATTGAATTATATTGAATTGGACTTCACACTTTGGCCCCTGCAAAAATATCCACGCCAAACCATGAAAGCAGGACATCTTTTATCGCCAGGTCATTCGTGTCAAGCT
The DNA here is from genome assembly GCA_003159675.1 of Limisphaerales bacterium. Classification (GTDB taxonomy): domain Bacteria; phylum Verrucomicrobiota; class Verrucomicrobiia; order Limisphaerales; family BOG-1460; genus BOG-1460. Next base: position 58,598 of record PLQC01000040.1, on the reverse strand, counting down.
ATTTTCAAAAATAATCTTGCTTTCCCCCGCCGGTCTTCCTATTATTCTGCCTTCTAAAAAACCCGGGAATATTCAGAATATTCAGTGCAGAAGGCAGGCGGAAATATAATGGGGCAGTTCTTAATTTGCGGGCTGTTGGGGTTCGGTATCAGCTTTGGCGTTATTTTGATGACACTGCGGCTGCAGCGTCATTCCAAATCCAAATTCACGGGGGGGCGGAACGAATTTCACCATGCAGACCGGGCACCGGTTTCGCGCTTGGGCGGCATCGGTCTGGCCGCCGCCTTCGTTTCCGTGGCCATCCTGTCTTTGACGGTTTTACGTCGTCCATTAACCTTGGAAAGCGCAGGCATCGTCGGCGCGGCGCTCGCCATGTTCGGGTTGGGCCTGTGGGATGACCTGCGCGCCTTGGGGGCCAGACGGAAACTTTGGGGCCAGGTGATAATCGCCACCGCCGCCTATTGTCTCGGAATCGGCATCAACCACTTCAAAATTCCCCTTACCAGCCACATCATTGATTTCGGATTCTGGTCGTGGCCGGTTACCGTCTTCTGGCTCGTGGCCATGACCAACCTGATCAACCTGATTGACGGCGTGGACGGTCTGGCAGGCGGCATATCCCTGATGTTGATGCTGCTGATGTCGGTGGTGGGCGGCGCCACCGGCTGCGTGTCGCTCCTGGCCGCCGGCATGGCGGGGGCCTTGTTCGCCTTTCTGCGGTTCAACTTCCCGCCCGCCCGCATCTACATGGGCGATGGCGGCGCGTATTTTCTCGGTTTCCTGATTGGACTCCTCACCATCGCCAGTTCCCACAAGGGCACGGTGGTGGCGGCGTTGATTGCCCCGTTGTTTGTGCTGGCCCTGCCGATTCTGGACACCTCACTGGCCATCCTGCGCCGCGGTCTTCGCGGCCTGCCCTTGTTCCGCGCCGACCGCCGGCACATCCATCACCGGCTGCTGGAGAGCGGTCTGTCGCGGCGAAACGTGGTGTTGGGCGTTTATGCCTTCACGGCATTTTTCCTCGGACTCGGCTTCCTCGCCTTCTGGGGGCGCGGCCAGTATCTGCCGCTGATTTTGGGCGGCGCCGTTTTGGCGGTGCTGCTGACGGCGGGCCGGTTGAACTTCAGCCGCGAATGGTTTGCCGTCGGGCGCGTGCTGGGCAATTCCCTGAACACGCGCGCCAAGATCCAGTATGCCGTCGCCCAGACCCGCTGGCTCGCCATGGAAGGCACCCGGTGTCAAACCATCGGAAACCTCTGCGAAGACACGGGGTTCATCGCCCGCAAACTCGGCTATGACAATATGCACATCCGGCTGGAAGACGACGAACGGACGTGGCGCATCACGCCCGTCAACGGAAACGATCTCTGCCTTTTCCGGCACAAGCTGCCCGGCCATCGCTGCTGTTTCATCGAGCTTGGCGTGTCCTCCCTGAAGACGGAGGACGTCACCTCACCCGCCGGCACCGGCGCATTCGTCCTCAGGGACTACAGCATTTTGAGCGAACTGCTGGCCGAGGGCTGGGCCAAAGCCATTGTGGCTTGGGAGAAGCAGAACCAATTGCCGGTGAGCTTTGGCGCGCGCCTGACTCCGGCTCCCGAAAAACAGCCTGAAAAAATTCCTGCGCTGCAAACTGCAACGACTTGAACTTGAAATCCTTGGCGGCGGTCTTTGAATCGATCATACAGGTTGCTCCAGAACGAATTCATTGAAAGCCGCTCATTGCCAGCCCTGAATCCAATCGTAGCGGAATGTCATCTCGTTTGTGGAGTAACCTTTATACCACTTGGTATGGCCGTCCTCAAAGAGAAGATTCCGGCCTTTGCTATGGATCCTCCATTCTTCCGCCGGAACGCCGTTCTCGGGACCTGTGCGCAGCGAGAACTCCATCGCGAGTCCAAATTCGTGGATGGAAGGAACAATCTCCAAGACGAGCGGAGACCGAGTGTCGGTTGGGAGCGAAATCAAAACTGGGGCGGGCGTCTGCGAGGGTTGGCGTACCGATGGGGGCATGCATGCGCGGCACGCCGGGGCACGACATTGCGATCCGGAGCCAGGGAAGGGAAATCTTGGGTCAAGCCGCCGCCTGACGAGCTACCGGGCTGCTCCACCCCGCGATTCGCCCTGAGTTTACGGGCTTCTCAAGCTCTCGACAAGCCTGGAATCGGGGACTCCATCGGGTTTGTCGCCACTTTGTCGCCACTTTCTAGGGCATTCTTTGGCCAAATGCCGATCGGCTGGCATTCAAGTGAGATCTCCCATTCCTGTTCGAAGACCACGTTGTAATCTTCCCCCGTTTTGGTCCGGCGTTGGGCCAGTCGGGCATGGACTGAAGCAGCGTGATTTTTCATGCAAGGCTGTCGAAATAGGGGCGCATGACATTGAGCACCCGGCAGACCTTGGCGTAATGCCAGAGTTCCTCGGAGGTGGCTTTTTTGTCCCGCCACGCATCCCGCAGCGCCTCGACTGCGATGTTGACGCCGATGCGATTGCGAAAACGGAAACAGTCGGCCACCGTTTTCGCGACGCCATAGACCGGCACGGACACGCGTTGGATGACATGCTGTTTGATTCCTTCGGTCATCATTTCCCCTGAAAGGGTCACGATGCGCAGCGTCGGGGTGGTGGATTTTGGCGGTCGCGTTCCGCGTGGAATCGCCATCCAGACCTCGGCGGGATTCTCGGTGGTAAGGCCATGAAAACGGAGGGCGGATACCAGGCAGATCACGCCTTTCGGCGAGCGTTTGGCCGCTTCTGCCAGCGAATGGTTTTCGGTCATCGGCGCATCGGTCTGGACGTAAAGCCCCCGGCCGGTCTTCAGCAGATCGCCGCGCTCAACCAGCTGTTTGAGGTAGGTCCGCTCTGTACACCGGCAGTCGGTGAATCGCGCCGGGCTACGTTAGAAGGCCCGGACTGGACTGCATGCCCTCTTGGCTCAAGCCTTGATCAGCCTCGTGTGGCTTGTTCTTTGTGACGATGCTCTTAGCAGGTGGTCAGACCGGTGGACGTCCAAACTTCTGCGGTGAAGAAGTCGGTGGCCCAGAGGACTGCCTTGTGCCGGCGAATGAACTCGGTCCAAGTGGTGTGGCGTTTGCGCTCGGGTGCCGGCCCCAAGCCGTGTCGCATTAGAATATTGCCGATGGTCTGGTCGGCAGTGCGATGCCCCAGATTAGCCAGGGCACCGACGATGCGATCATAACCCCAGCCTGGATTCTCGCGGGCGAATTGGAGCACCAATCTTTCGGTCTCGACCGAGACGGCTGGTCGTCCCGGTTTGGCTTTCCGCCGCCCGCCAATCAGAAGGACCGCATTGGCGTGGCTGGCAAAATCATCAGGGAGACGGGCTGACTGAACGAAAACGAAAAATGTATTGCGTGATCCGCCCGCAAGAGTCCCCCAATTTTTTGGGGCAAGGCAACGCAAATTTAGAGGGCTTTAAGGCCGCATTGCTTGGCGGCGTTTCTCAAGGTTTCATCACGGGATGCGAGCGGCAGTGAACGGCGCAACGCCAGTTCAAGGTAGGCGGCATCGTAGATGGTGAGGCCGTATTTTTCGGCGAGTTCACTGGTTCTACCGAAGGCATGGTGCGCCTCTTCTTCGTCCACCGTGAATTGCATGGCGGTCAATTTTTCCAGTGCCGCCTTCCGCTGAATCGCCGTCAGCCGGTGGCGGCGTTGCGCGATCAAGAGGACATTCGACATTTCCAAAAACCACAGAGCGGGCACGATCACCGTGGCCCCGGCGGCTACTTCATTCAGCAACTGATCGGTTTCGGGGGTGGCCTGACCTTGATAGACCCACGCAAATCCGACGGACGCATCCACGATGAAACTGGCACTCACCGCCGCCCCTCACCAATCCAGGCTTTGATTTCCGCCGCGGTGAGTTTTGGTTTCCCCCGGTTCCGGTGAAAGATTTGCTGGCGCAACTCGAAAAGTCCAGCGACCGCCGCGCGCACGGATTCCAGATTGCGGCGGCCTTCGGGCACCAGCCGCGCGACCGGTTTTTCGTGCCGGGTGATGATGACCTCTTCGCCTTGGGCAACCCGTTCAAGGAGTTGACCAAACCGGGTCTTGGCTTCCAATGCGGTGACACTTTCCATAATTTTGCCTTCGTTAAATTGACCAGTCACTAGCTATTTTAGCACAACCTGCCTCACAGGTGCAACAAAAGATTTTGCTGCCGCTTCCGGCGTCTGTGCGGCAAGTTTGTCCGGTGCGGCTGGCCGTTCTTGTCGCAAGCAATTCTCCACGCGCCAAATCCTAAACGCAAAAGCCCCGGAGCCGGGCGGCGGGTCAACGGTGGAGCAGTCCGGCCAGTGGTGAAGCTCAGATCAGAAGGCCTTCTGTCGAACCCTATTGAAACCGAGGAGCAGGCTAAAACAAACCCGATTCTGTCGCCACTTTGTCGCCACATTTCTGGCCTTGCCGTAGGTTGTGATGGATTGTGGCAGGAACGGAGACTTCTCGTGCGGCTTAGTTGCAACCACCTGATCCAGAGCTAAGTAGGCTGCTGCAAATTGGTTGCGGGGGCAGGATTTGAACCTGCGATCCCGCCTCGGCGGGATTATGAGCCTGACTGTGTGATCAGGCCGGTCAGTTGATAAAAGCCGTGGCCACCTTTCTGTCGCTTCAGCTTGTTTTCCAGTTTGCGAGCGTCGCTCAGACTCAAACGGTTGCTTTGCCAGACCAAGGCCCATGGTCCACGGTGACGTGTCCATCGGGAGATTCCAGTGTTGTGTTGTTCCAAGCGGGCAGCAGGGTTTTCGCTCAAGCCGATATAGAATTGCCCGGTCAAATTCTCAAGAACGTAAACCTGATACGTTTTACCCATGACCTGGTTTTCCGATTCGCAAAGATTGGTTGCGGGGGCAGGATTTGAACCTGCGATCCCGCCTCGGCGGGATTATGAGCCTAAAATGGTTGCGGGGGCAGGATTTGAACCTGCGATCCCGCCCCGGCGGGATTATGAGCCCAAAATGGTTGCGGGGGTAGGATTTGAACCTGCGATCCCGCCCCGGCGGGATTATGAGCCCAAAATGGTTGCGGGGGTAGGATTTGAACCTACGACCTTCAGGTTATGAGCCTGACGAGCTACCGGGCTGCTCCACCCCGCGTTCCAAGTGCGGATTAAGATAATGGACCAGCTTTGCCCCGGCGCAAGTGCTTTCGCGCGGTATTCTCGGTCTCCCAATTCAGATCGAGCAGGGCGCAAAGATGGCTTCGGGCATGCCATGAACAATTTTTTTGTCCGGCGGACACAGGGTGGCCAGCACACCGCCCAATTGCGCGCGGGCCGCATCGCCCTCTCCCGCCACAAAGTAGTAAGGGCACAGACGCGCGCGCGCCTTCATCGGCACCAATTGGTTGCGATCGAAGTCAAACCACGCGGCTTCCACAAGAACAGGCTTCTCGTAACGCTGCAGGACGAACGGCGAGCTGCCAAACGCGGCCACCGCCTGGTCCACCGCCGCCGACCAGTCCGCGTGGGAGAGATCGCTGCCGATGTAAACGCCGCGGGCTCCCCATGCGTGTTCGGAGAAGCCCGAGACCTTCAAGACCAGATCGCGCTGTTTTTGCGACAGCGTCTTGAGCTGATGCCAGTCGGTGAGGTTCAGCTCCGGAATCGCCGCATGCGGCGGCAGGGGATGCGGATCCACGAGCCAGGTGTAGGGCGTGAGCTGCAGCAGCCGATTGAAGAATCCTTCCCCGAGTTCCTGTCGCCAGAAGCCCTGGAGATTGCGGTTCCACAACAACGCAAACAACATCTTTTCCTCAAAAATCGGCTTCGGCGGAGGCGTCAGCCGAATCCGGCCGGCTGAGCCAAGTTCAAAAATCCTCGCCGCGTTCGGCACGTTGGGTGCATCGAACAGTTCGAAAAAGCGGTAAACCGCGTCGCCGTCGGCGAAATCTCCGAACGTCTGGGGCTGAACCTTGAATCTCGATCCTTGGATTTGTCCCGCCAGCCATTCCATCTCGGGACGGTAGGTGGCCGCCTCTTCCGACACGATGATGTGGACGTGCGCGGCGTCGCCAAAAATGGACTCGAACCCGCGCACCATTCCGTCGGGGCCTCCAATGACTTCGAACGAGTCGCCGTCCGCCTCTCGCGTGGAGTACATCCGGTTCAACCAGGCCGTCAACCCGATGCCGCCGGGCACCGAATCCAGTTCCGTTGCGCTGATGCCCTGTTCGGTGATGAGCAGGTCAGGCCGGATCACTCGCGGCACTTCATTTTTCCAGGCGGCCGAACCCTGCAGCTCGATCAGCTCTCGCGGTTTGCCGATATTCAGCCACCGGGCGATCCATTCGGGTTGCTTGCCTTCCACACTCTTGCGATAGAGGAGATTGACCGCGCGATAGAACTGCAACAGCGCGCGTCCGAGCGAGTCCAGGTCTTTGGCCAGCTTCGGTCCGAGTCGGAAGGGAGTGGGGGAGATGCGCCATTGGTGGCCGGCGAAGAGCCCCTGAGGCGGCAAATGGCTGTGAACCCAGCGGGCGCGTTCCGCGGCATCCGGGGCGGAGGAAGTATGGGGAGCGCTTTCCATGAGATTACCAATGCGGATCCGGATCAGGTTCGAACTTGTCCGTTGCCGATCCCGATCCACTTGTAACTCGTCAACTCCTCCAGCCCCATCGGGCCGCGCGCGCCGATTTTGTCCGTGCTGATGCCGATTTCGGCGCCCATGCCGAATTCTCCGCCGTCGGTGAACCGCGTCGAGGCGTTCCAATAAACGGCGGCGGAATCCACTTCCTGGAGAAACTGCTTCGCGTGCGACTCGTTCTTCGTGACGATGCTGTCCGAATGCGCCGAGCCGTAATGATTGATGTGATCGATGGCCTGGGCGACGCCGTCCACTACGCGCACGTTCAGGATGTAATCATTGTATTCGGTGAACCAATCCTGTTCGGCGGCGGCCTTGATTCGCGCTTTGCGGTTTGCGCTCTGCGGACCGAGAAGCGCCAGCGCGCGGGCGTCGCATCTCAACTCGACGCGTTTCTCGTCCAGTTGCACGGCGATTCCGGGGAGGAACTGCGCGGCGACAGCCTGGTCCACGAGCAGGGTTTCCATGGCGTTGCAGACGGCAGGGCGCTGCACTTTGGCGTTCATGGCGATTTGCCCGGCCATGGCCAGGTCGGCATCCGCATCCACATAGACGTGACAAACGCCCTTGTAATGTTTGATGACCGGCACTTTCGAGCACTCGGCCACGGCACGGATCAGGCCTTCGCCCCCTCTCGGCATGCACAGGTCCACGTATTGCGTGAGGGACAGCAGGATTGGAATGGCTTCGCGGTCCGCCACCGGCACAACCTGCACGGCGTGTTCGGGGAATGTTGCCAGTGCCTGTTTCCCGGATTCAATCATCACCCGCGCGATCGTCCGGTTCGAGTTCATGGCCTCCTTGCCGCCTCGCAGAATCGTGGCGTTGCCGGACTTGAAACAAAGGCTGGCGGCGTCCGCGGTGACGTTGGGGCGGGACTCGTAGATGATGACGATCACGCCGATGGGGGTGCTGATTTTCTGGAGCTTCAGCCCATTGGGCCGGACCCGTTCGTCGAGGATTTTTCCGACCGGATCCGGCAAGGCGGCCACTTCGCGCAGACCCCGGGCAATTGCCAGAATGCGTTTGTCGTCGAGCTTGAGCCGGTCCAGCATCGCGGACGAGAGCCCTGATTTTGCTCCGGCTTCCATATCCAGCGCATTGGCCTGGATAAGGGCGGCGGCATTTTTCTCGACCGCCTCGGCCATGGCCAACAAACAAGCGTTCTTTTCCGCGGTCGTCAGTTTGGCGATCTGGCGGGAGGCGGTCCTGGCCTGTTTTGCCAGGTTCGTCATCTGCTCGTTCAAAGTCATGTGGAGAGAAAGTAAGCCAAAAACCCGAACTGAAAAGTGCGAAGTTGCTGTTTAAGACCTCATCCCACCCTGGCGATCCGCACCCGGATCGACTCTTTCAGGGACACGAGCCCACCCGTGATGACGGCAGTTTTGGCGTGCCTCCTGCTTCTTTCCGCCCACGATGCAGGGTCAAACATCCAACAAGGGCGCCCGATTGGGGATTGTCGCCGCAATCGCACTATTGAGCGTCGTGCTGACCGTTCGCGCGGACGAGCCTATTCCCGTGTTGAAGGTGGGTAGCGAGGTCTATAGCAATGTGACCGTTACAAGTGTCACGGCGACCGACATTTACTTCAGCCACGCGCGCGGGATAGGGAATGTCAAACTGAAGAACCTGGATCCCGATCTGCAACGGCATTTCAAGTATGATGCCGCCAGGGCCGCGGTGGTGGAGAAGCAACAACTTCAAGCCAATGCTCAATTCCGGTCCAACATGGTCGCCGAGGCGGCAGCGGCGGCGGTCCCGCATCTGCAGATCGACGAGGATGGAAATGTCATCCCGCCAAAACTGTATGCGCAGTCCTTTCTTGGCCGGCGGCCCCCCCAGATCATCGTGGACCAATGGCTGACTCCGCCGCCGATGGTGGATGGCAAGTTTGTCCTGGTCGAGTTTTGGACGACCTGGGCCGAGCCGTGCCGCAAAGCCATTTCACACCTGAATGAATTGCAGGCAAAATTCAAAGACCAACTGGTTGTCATCGGGCTGAGCAATGAAATCGAAGAGGACATTCGCAAGATGACATCGCCGCACATGGATTATTCCGTGGGCACGGACACCCAGGCCCGGACGTGGAACATGCTCGGGGTACAGGGAATCCCGCATGTGATACTGATTGATCCTCAGAACACGGTTCGCTTCGAAGGACAGCCGGACTATCTGACCGAGAAGGGGCTGACGAATTTGATCGCCAGGTATTCGAATTGAGAGATGCGTCAACCGGCGTCGATCCAGACCAGCGTCCCAACGGGGACCCTATCGAACAGCGGAATCAGATCGTCCGCGGCCAGGTGGATGCAGCCGCAGGAGGCGGGACGGCCCAATCCGCGCTCGTCGCCCGTGCCGTGAATGTAGATATAGCGCGCGCGGGAATCGACGCTGCCGCCACGATTGAACCCGGGTTCAAGTCCTTCGAGCCAGAGAATGCGACTGGTGATGGTTGCGTCCGGCAAACCCTGCCACGTGTAGCCGACGGCCTGGCGGCTTTTAAAAACCGCGCCGACCGGCCATCCGCCGCCGATTTTTTCAGCGATCCGGTGCAGGCCGAGCGGAGTGCGATTCGAGCCCTGGGCCTGGCCGATGCCAAAGCGGGAAGCGGAGCATCGGAACCGTTTCACAAATGTATGGCGTTTGCCGGCAACCGCCGCTGAGTCCGGCCGGTTAATGCAAAGTCGCGAAGTCGCACAGGACTTCTCGAACAGCGAAACAGTCTGACTTGCGATGCGGACGACAAGAACGAAGCGGGTTGGACAAACGCCGGGCTGCTTGCAGGCCAGGAAAAAATCGAAGGGGAGCGTTTTCATTTGGTCCGGTAGGCGGCGAGCCCAACGAAGCGTCTTTCGGCACAATCAGACTTTCAGTTTTTTCACCAGCACCTTCGAGTGGCGTCCGCTTTGTTCGTACTTTTCGCGGCGGCCCGGCGGCAAATCGTCTGGAATGCCTTCGACGAAGCCGCCCTTGGACTGAAAATAGGTGAACGCCTGGGTCGATAGCGTGATCAGCTCGGTCAACCCGAGTTCCCGGGTCTTGTTCTCGATGAACTGGATCAGCTTGCGTCCGATGCCCTGGTTTTCGTGGGAGGGATTGACGTAAAGGCAGGCGAGTTCGCCCTTGCCCAGCTCGGGATACGCATGCAGCGCGACGCACGCGACCGGGTTCTTGTCGATTTCAAAAATGTAATAGTCCGCCAGGCTTTTCTCGATATGCGCCCGCGTCCGCTTGACCAGTTCGTCCGATTCCACCGCCTTTTTCGTCAACATTTGAATGGCGCGAATGTCCTTCTTTTTCGCAGGCCGGATCTGCTGGTATTCGTTGGCGTAAATCAACGTGCCGATGCCTTCGTTGGAGAACACTTCCGCGAGCAGCCCTTCATCCACCCGGCCGTTGATGATGTGGACTCGTTGCACGCCCGCCAGACACGCGCTGACGGCGTGCTGCGCCTTGGAAACCATGTCCGGGGCGAAACTGGCGCCATTTTGCTGCAAGAGTTTCTGCAATTCCACGACGAGCATCTGGCGGATGATCTGGTCGTTGTAACGCAAACCATCCTGCGCGGTGATGAAAATCAATTTTGTGGCCTTCAACGCGTCGCCCAGCGCCACCGCCACGCTGTCCGAATTGACCCGATACGTTTTGCCGTCGCCATCAAAGCCAAGCGGCGGCACCACGGGAATGATCCCCTGGTTCAACAGGGTCTGGAGCAACTCCGTGTCCACGCGTTCGACCTTGCCGGTGAACAGTTGGTCGGTGCCTTGAATGATGCCCATGGGATGGGCAATGATCGCGTTCGAGTAGGCCGCGCGGAGATCGTTGGCCGAGAGGCCTTCGAGAATTTCGTGTGTGAGCCGGTTGGCCGCGGTCAGCGCCAGTTGCAGCGTCTCCGCGTCGGTGATCCCGGCACCGTCCAGATTGGAGGGTTTGACCTTTTGCTCCTCGGCCAGGGCCTTGATCTGCGCCGACGCGCCGTGCACGAGAACGACGCGGATGCTGAGCGAGCGCAACACCGCCACGTCCAGCAGGATGTTGGCGAAATTCTCGTCCGTCACAATGGCGCCATCCACGCCGATGATGAACGTCTTCTCCCGGAATTGCGGGATGTACTGCAGAATGCCGCGCAGGTCAGTCAGTTTCACGTCAGTCGATTGGTGCTCTTCTCGTGTGCAGATAAGTAATCGGTTTCAGGCGGGATTCAAATCAATAATTTTAGTCCTCGTGGCTCTGAAAGGACCCATTCATGACGGGGTGGGGACGGCGCGTCCCCAGCGATTGATTGCAGCGTTTGCCCGGCGACGAGCCGTCGCCGCCCCGAGCCAGGTCTAACTGCGACCCAGTACTGCCGTGAGCGCCTCGATGCAGCGCTGGTTTTCCCGGGCCGTGCCGACTGAAATGCGGACCCATTCGGGCAACTGGTATCCGCCCATGGGCCGGACAATCACGCCCCGCTTCTGCAGCTCCTCAAACACGCGCTGGCCGTCTCCGACACGCACCAGGATGAAGTTGGCGGAGGAGGGGATGAACTCGAGTCCAAGCCTCCGGAAGGTGCGCGCATAGAGTCTGAGCCCGCGCGAGTTGGTCTTTCGGGTCCTCTCGATGTGCCGGGTGTCGTCCAGCGCCGCCAGCGCGCCTGCCTGCGCGACGGAGTTGATGTTGAATGGCTGGCGGATCTTCTCAAGCGCCGCGACAAAATCGGGATGGCCGATCCCGTAGCCGATCCGCAGGCCGGCCAGTCCGTAAATCTTGGAAAACGTCCGCATCAGGATCAGGTTGGTCCTGCTGCCGTTCCGGATTTCGGGCAGGAGATCGATCGGCTCCTCCAGGAACTCGATGTACGCTTCGTCCATAGCCAATAAAACATTGTCCGGCACGGCTTGGACGAATCGCGCGAGATCTTCCCGTCCGACGGTGGTCCCGGTCGGATTGTTCGGGTTGGCAACAAAAACCACCCGAGTGTTCGGGGTGAGGGCGGCGAGCATCGCTTCGAGGTCGTGGCCGAATTTTTTTGCGGGCACCGTGACGAGTTTCGCTCCGAACAGCGCGGTGACGATGGGATACACGGCGAAGCAGTATTGCGACACGACAACCTCGGCGCCCGGCGCGAGGAGCGCATGGCCGATCATTTCGATGATTTCATTCGAGCCGTTGCCGAGAGCCAGATTGGACGCCGTGACGCCGAGTTTGGAGGCAAGCTTTTGCTTCAGATGGAAGGCATTGCCGTCCGGGTAGAGGTTTGTCCGGCGGAGCGCCTGCCGCATGGCCGCCACCGCGAGGGGCGACGGGCCGAGCGGGTTTTCGTTCGAGGCGAGCTTGATGATGCCCTCGGCGGCCAACCCGAGTTCGCGCGCGACTTCTTCAATCGGGCGGCCGGGTTGATAGACGGGCAAATTCGACAGGGATGGGTTCAGTGGCAGGTTCAAGTTCTTGATTCCGAATTTTCAGTCAAAAGACATCTGCCGTCCGGGAGTGTCAAGAGAATAGGGCGCGGTTTGGATTCGCATCCGGACCGTCCGCCACGCGGCTAAAGCGCCTTGAGGATTGCCTCGATGTCCACGTTCTTGGCGATGAGATCCCGGATGAGCGAGATTTTTTCCGCGTCATTGGGCCGCGTTTTTACCGTCAGATCGTGGACCCTGGAAGCGACTTCGTAACTGTCCTGCGCCGCCAACAAGACGGGGATGGGCATCGACTGGATCATTTTGAGCACGCTCGGGCCCGGACGCAGGTTGGCGGTCAGGACGATGCCGGCCATTTTTTCGTCGGCCTGCCCCGCCAGGTCGGCGCAGGCGGCGAGGAGGATGTCCTCACGATCGCCTGGTGTGATCAGCAGGACGCCGCGCCGGAAAAACGGCATCGCGTTGTGCACGCCCATCGCGCCCACGATGACGTCCTCCACCAAACCGCGGATGTTCCCGTTTTCGTTCAGGAGCTCGGCATTGAGTTCCTCGCGGATGGATCCCACGGTTGGACTGGACAGGATCCGCTGATGGGGGATGACGCCCAGCAGTTCGAGCCCTTTGCGCTTCAATCCGCGCCGCGCGAAATCCGCGATGTGGTCCAGTTTCTGGCCGAGCACCTTGTTCAGGATGACGCCGATGATCTCGACGCCCTCGCGTTCAAACAAGGCCTGGTTCAGGGAGATTTCGTCGATCGGTTTGCCGATGCCGCCTTGGGAGACGATGATGACCTTGGCGCGCAGGATTTTGGCGATCTGCGCGTTGGACAGATCGAAGACGGAGCCGACGCCGGCATGCCCTGAACCTTCGCACAGGACGAAGTCTTTTTCCCAGGCGACCCGGTCGAACGCCTTCTTGATCTTTTTTACGAGCGCATCGTTGTTGGAAGATTCCAGGTATTTGCGCGTGAAATCCGGTTCGACCGCGATGGGGCTCATATCCCTCAGCGGGCAGTTCAGATCATACACGCTGTCCATCAGCACGGTGTCTTCATCGATGTTTTGCTCCTCGATTTGCACGAAGCGCTGTCCGACCGGCTTGATGTAGCCCACGCGCGGGAAATGTTGCTGCAACGCGGCGATCAACCCGAGCGACACCGTGGTTTTGCCGTCGTTCTGCCGAGTGGCGGCGATGAAGACGCGTGGGGTGGTGGTGTTCATGGAAGGCGGAAGGCAGAATGAAGATTGCAGAAAAAACTGCCGGGCGGCTCCGTTCGCCTGCATTCCGCACTCTTCATTCCGCCTTCTTCATTTTTCTTCTCCCGGCAGCTTCTGGCCGGCGCCCGGGTAGAGCTTGTTGTACTCGATGGCCTGCACCCCGACGATCGCCGCCACACCGAGAATGTCGTGCGCGTTTGAGCCGCGCGACACGTCGGCGGCCGGACGATCCAGTCCGAGCAGGATCTGGCCGTAGGCGTTTGCGTGGGCGATATGGAGTATCAATTTGCTCGAGATATTGCCCGAATTCAGGTCCGGGAAAATCAAGACGTTGGCATGGCCTCCGACTTTGCTTTCCGGCAGCTTGCGCGCCGCGATTTCCGGCACCAGCGCGGCATCCGCCTGGAGCTCGCCGTCAAAATCCGCCTCCAATCCCGCCGCCTCCGCCTTTTTCTGGGCGAGGGCCGAGGCGGCCTGGACGCGGCCGACCGTCGGATGCATGGCGCTCCCCTTGGTGGAGAAGGAGAGCAAGGCTACGCGCGGACGGACTCCGAGCAATTGGCGCGCGAGCAGCGCCGTCGATACCGCGATGTTGGCAAGCTGATCCACATTCGGCTCGGGGATCACGCCGCAGTCCGCCATGAACAGAACCCCCTGTTCGCCGAACTGGGAATCCTCCACTTCCATGACCATGCAGCTCGAAGCGGTGGTGGCTTGCGGCGCCACCCTCACGATTTGAAACAACGGGCGCAGCACGCTCCCGGTGGTGTGGCTCGTCCCCGATACCAGGCCGTCGGCCTGGTGCATCGCCAGCATCATTGCGCCGAAATAATTCGGTTGCAGGATCGCCTCGCGCGCTTCCGGGCCCTGCAATCCTTTGTAGCGCCGGAGGATGGTGAACCGGCGCGCGAAATTATCCAGGTCCTCGCTTTCGACCGGGTTGACGATGTGGATGCCTTCAAGGGAAACACCCAGATCTTCCGCCATCTTTCTGATCCTGGCCGGGTCTCCCAGCACGATCGGCGCCCCCAGGCCCAGCGAATGAAACTGCCGCGCCGCCTGCAAAATGCGCGGTTCCGTCCCTTCCGGAAAAACGATCCGCTTCGGATGGCGTTGCAGCTTCTCGATGATGTTCCCGATGAAACGCATGGCGCTAAATTAACGGCCCATGATGAAAGCGCAACAGTTCTCCGAAAGCCCCTTGGTTTCCAGCCGGCCCGCTTGCCGGCCGCTCATTCGGCGGCAATCCCAATCAGTGGACTATTATTTGCAACCAACCCGAGCGAACCGCGCGGCCAGCAAGTTTGTTTTGTGTCTCGGGTTGCTCCCTGCGAGCAGGAGGATTGCTGCAAGGATGGTGGAGCCGAGGGGATTCGAACCCCTGACCCCCACAATGCCATGGTGGGGTGAGTGCCTGTCACTAAAGGTTAGAAGTGGTATGATCCGTTTTAGTGCCCTGTATAGTGCCCGGCGTTTCCTTCTTTGGTCTTGGCCCGGCGTGCTACGCCTTCAGCCAGGACTCGCCAGGATCGCGGGGACCATATCAACACCCTCGCCGGCAAACAAAGCCCGTCCTGCGTTGAATGGTGAGGCAAGGGAAGCGGATTTCGGCCTTGCAGGCTGTCGCGCCGTCGCGGTAGTGTCCTGGTGGCCATCGCGGAAAAGGTGGCCCGGCAACTGTCTGGCGGACCAATCACCCGCCTTTGCCGTTCGGAGACAGTCAATCGCCCGCTCTTGGATAGCTGCCCCGGTGATTCGGGGTGGCGACAAGGTTTCCGCCTTCCGGGGGCGGGTTTCGATTGAATCACACAATGAACACGGAACACGGAGCCCCTCGGAGAATCATCATCCATCACCCCGGCCTTGAGCGGAGCATTGCCGCGCTTCAGGCGGATGGAGGTAAAACCAAAATGACGCGGCTTTGGATCGAACTGGACCCTCAACTCATCGCCCTGCTAATGAGCGAAGCCCTGCACGTTGCATCCCGCCGCGGCCTCAAGATCAACGAAGCCCTGACGGCCTTGGTCAGTGCCGCGTTGCTCGAAGTGTTGGGCGTGCCCCTGCTGTAGAGCGGCCCGGACCATGGCCCGATCCGGTTCGGCTGTTCCCCGGCTTTTGCCATGGTCGGCTGTGATTCATGCCCTCTGGCTTGCCCGCCATTGGGTTTGTTTGAGCCGTCCCTTGTCCTTACATGGGGGTGAATCAGCTTGCAGGCGATCCCAACGATTGATTAGCGTCATCTCAGCCACAAGGCGCGAAGTGGCAACCGGACATTGAAGTCCAAGAGCGCCGTCGCCGATCGTAAACCGGCAACCATAAAAATGAGCACAGAGAAAACCTACACGGAGCAGAAATTAACCCGCACAGAAAAACGTCCCATCGCATTCATGGGGTCTGAACTGTTCACCGGGTCAACAAAGACACACGACACAACACGCTGGGTCAAGGCCAGCATCTATGAAACCGATAAGGCAATATTCGTGGTCGGCATCGGTCGCATTACCTGCTGGCAGGGGGAGAGCGACCAGTTCACGGCGGATGTCTGTGATACCCTCGATGATGTAATGACGCTTATTGAGAAAGATGCGCCAGGGCTCGCTGAGGATGTCGCCGCCGCTCTGAACATCGCCGAAAGGGTCTAAGGATCGGCAGTGATAGTTGCGCTGCCGTGAAAAAAGAACCCCGCCCCGGTGCAAACGAGCCGGAGCGGGTCTTTTTCGGCACACGCGACCGTTAGCGCGCATGGGTAACCAGCCCGTCCCCCGTCCCTATGAAACGAAGGACGCCAAATCTAAATTCAACCCCGCCGGAAACTTGAAAGAACCCGGCAGGGTGAGGTTGCAGACGCGCGCAGCATAACGCGCCTGCAACAACAAACTAAGCCTCTCCCCAAGTTTCCGACTGCAAATCGCGGGACTGTCGAATTTCCGTGAGTCCTGCACAGAGATTGTCCTCGATGATTGACACGATATGTTCCAACTTCTTCAAGTTGTCGCTGACTCGGTTCACGTGCCCCAAGGCCAGGTGTTGCTGCCATTGGTCGCCGTCAAGCAATGCGCTCGCCTCGGACAGTGCCGCGCGCGTCCGGTCAATTCTACCGCGCAATTCTGCGTGCTCGTTGAGGACACCAACGAAAGCGCAGGCTGCGGCCAAATGTTTTTGCGCGGGGTGGTGATTCATGGTTCGCGTGTGAAATGGTTATCGGGTGGCATCTGCGGTTGGCTGGCTGATTTCACCAGCTTCAAAAATACATCACGCTGCATCGTCACAAACTCGTGGTTGTCGCCGTGCTCTACAGCGAATGGGCAACCCGCCGCATTCCGTTGCATACCCCCCAGCATCGCCGGGTCGAAATGCTGCGCGCGCTCGATGAACCACGCGGCCAAAAGCTCGGCCTCGGTCGCTTCCGCTGCTGCGTTTTCACTCATTGAAAAGGCGGTTGGCTGACGCTCACGGGCACAGCATGAGGGTTTCCCAAATTCACCTTGGCAAATGCAATGTGCAACTTACCCATGATTTTTTGAGTGTTCACGTCCCCTGATTTCCAAAACGGGTCACGGAGCCCGCGCTTTCGCGGTCGCGCGCCGGAGCGGAGCATTCTCAACGTCGCGCGGTCGGTTACTCGTTCACAGTAGCTTGGCATACTCAGTTATTGGTTGAATCATTGTGCCCCGGAGTCCGCCGATACCACAAACGACTGCGGATGCAAAATGGCCACGTCAAAAAAAACATGGCAGGTCAGGCGCACCTGTGCAGAAATATCAAGTGAGTATGGATTCAGGATCAAATCGATTCCATTATTTTGGCCGAAGAAGCCAATCACAACGTCACTCCATTTTCCGCAGAGAACTAGGTTCGCAGGCACTTGGTTCGTGCTCCCTGCCCGATATCCATTTACGGAAAAGATGCCTTGTCCATTATCCGTTTCCCCCACGAGGAAGATGGGAACCACGCTGGTAACCCCCACGCCAGTTTTTGCAACCGTTTTGAGGCGACCTTTCACGGTGGGCGTCATCAGATACCCAATTGAGCCATCGTCGGAAACATTTTGAGAAGCGAGCTGAGTCTCAAATGCCACGATGCTTGACCATGTGGCCGTCCCGGCGAACAACACACTGCCAACCCCAGGCGTGTTCAAAATTCCCAAAGGCTGGTCCGCCGCGCCCGCGCCGGAGATAACTGCGCTGTCAATAGCTAGGTTAATTTGACGGCTTATATCGTCTCGGATGAAAGCCTCTACGTCCGCTGAACTTTGAAGAATTAATTGCCGGCTGAAAACCACTGATACGGAAACGCGATGGGGAGTTAAAATGAGCTGGTCAACCGAAGGGGTTGACGTCTGAACAGTCCCAGTCTCCGGCATGTTTGAAGCGGTGGACGGGCTGGTCTGTCTGGGCAATGAGACGTTGCTAGAGAGGCCAGTTAAAATTCGCGCGCCTAGCCGGCGACAGAGCGGGACATTTCGCAGCAATGGTACGATCTCATCTGAGACTGACGTCTCAACCAGTGCCCCGCCAGATCCAAAATTTCCCACAGAAAGGTCGCGCGTTGCAAGTGCCGGAGAAACAATCTCCATCGGAACGGGGCGCGACAGCTTCACCCCGTCGCCACGCCCGGACATTCGCTGTCCAATCTCATTTTCGAGGGTGGCGGATTCATAACTGCCCGGCAACATGCCGCGAATGTAGCGGGCCAAACTGTACTTTTTTTGCTCGTCGCGAGTGATTACAGAACTTTCAGAATTTGAATTCATGGCTTAAAGTTTTCCACCGTTTGGGCAGACTTCATAGATGCCGTTTTTGGTAGCGTGTGCGCGACTTTCTCAACCGCAACTGCGACTCCCACGCGCGACCGGCAGGCAAACTTTTTTCTCAAAGCCCGCATGTGATACCGCACGCCCTCCGGTGAGAGTTTGAGCATTTCCGCAATCTCTTTGTCGAGCCGATCATCCCTTACCAAAACTCCGACGGCGCGAGCCATGGGCGTACACTCCTCGCGCCAGACGCGGGCAATTTCCTGGTGCTCCATAGTCATCGTTTTATCCAGGTGCGCCGGCGCCCCAAGTGGTACTCGAGCAAGCCGCGCATGAGCTTTTTGAGCTGGGCAATCGTCCGGGCGTCCCTTGTCATCGGTGGACGGCCTCGCTTGCGCTGGTAGTTTTTCATCGGTTATTCCTCTGGGCTCGAAAGTGGACCCTCTTGCTCTGTAAAAGGCGCGTCGGCGAGGTATTCTCTCTCGTCCGGCGGTTGCAGGTCGCGCAGCAAGTCAGCTTTGAGATGTTCCGGTATGTCGCTGCGGCTCGAAATGATGCCGCGCATTATTTCAAGCGTGCCGTTCCACACTTTGATTACCCCGTCACGCGGAAGCCAATTGCGCAAGAGCTCGTCACACTGGACTTCCGCAATGTCGGCCTGCGCCCGGGTCAACCGCGTGCGCTCCAGTTCCAGATTGTTGAACACTGCGCGACATATTTGCTGTGTTGAGAACTTTCCGTCCGGCCCGGCTTGCTCACCGGCAGCTGAAAGTCGGCGGCGAATAGTGCGCCGATCATGCGAAAATTCGGATGCCGCGGCGTTCACTGTCCAGCGAATGCCGGCGTGCTGTTCCTTCGATTCCAATGCTGTTTTATGGGGAGATTTCATAATTTTTTTATCACTACGAGCTGAGTTCGGCATGGTCCACCCGATCGGCAAAAGGTGCCGAGAGGACCCGCGTATCTATTTGCATATAAGCATGTTATGTTATCTTTCAAAGGCTGTTTGAAACCCCGCAAAGCCCGCATCGCTGGTTCTGAGTGTGAACAGTAAAACCCCGTTGCGGTCGGGTTCCTTCCACGCAAGTGCCAGCGTGCTCTGTAGATGCGGCCAAAGCGCGGACAGTCGTTTGCCAAGCCGCTTTGCGGAAAGTCGTTTCTTCGGCATTCATGGTTCGTTTCTTTCGTTTGGGTTTGGTTGTTTGGTGTGGATATTCACGCAGGTCCAGCCATATCCGCGCTTGATCGCTTTTAGGAGCCGCTTTAATCGTGCAACCGGTGGGGACGACCAGTTACCCGGCTCCGGCCTCAACGTAATCGTGACGGTGGACACTGGAACATCGGCTGTCGGCGCTGGTGGCGCTGGTGTTGGCTCGCGGTCGCTCATGTCTTCATCCCCGCTTCTTCCGTTCACATGCGCTGGCCCATCGCGACGCCAGGTCTCGCCATTTGTGAACAGGCTTCCCACGCTGGTCCTTCCACTGCTGGCGTGTCATCGTCGCGTGCCATTTCTCGGCAAACTCACCCGCACCACGAAAAAGGCCGTCCATAAAGGCGCGGACCTGCTCTACCGTAGGACGACCGCCATCGGGATATGAACCAGCAGTCATCCCGCTTGCGATATCCGAAACGGCCTCGAGAACCGAACCAGAACCAGAACAAACCTCAATTGCTGAAAAAGGAGAACTTGAACCCGAACCGCCGTTTCCATCCTTCGGCTCTGGTCCGGTCAGTTCTGGTTCATCAGTTCTGTTCTTATCTCTCTGGTCTATCTGTTCTGTTCTGTTCTGTTCTAGTTCCCGGACGGTTATCGGTCGGTTATCGGTCGGTTTCTCAGAATCCGTTTGTTCTTGAGTATCCGCGCATATTTTTGGTCGGCCTCCACTTTTCCCCGCTTCCCATTTTTGCAAAAGTTGGCGGTTATGCTCTGCCCACTCATGGGCCATGAAGCCTTTCGGGGAAAGTTTCTCGACAAATCCGGCCCGGATCAACGCCGTGTGGCAGGAAATTCGTTTGCAACGCCACCGGCAGATCGACGCGAGTTGCGCTGGCGTCATGTCCGGGAAAAATCCACGCCTTGAGCTCTGACAATGTGCCCATAACCGAATCACGGCCAGGGGTGCCGCTTCGTCGCCGGTCAATTCGACTAGCGCGCGCGTTTTCCAGTGTTCCAAAAAATCCGGTTGGATGATCATAGGGTCTTGGCCTCCTTGACCGCATCGTCCATCCATCTGTCGATTCTCTGCCGCAACTCGGCTTTGCTCGGAACTACAACGGGATTGTCTGAACAAAAAATCCAATTCAGAAGAAACTGACCACGATTCTCAGGCGTCGTCGATTTCGTCCACCACCATCTTCCAGCGTTGCGCTTGCTCTTGGTGGCGGCGCGAAACTTTGGCCGATCAACCAACTCTGATGTCTCTGATGTATTGGTGGCGGCGGCCTCACGAATGTCCTTCGCGGTCGCCTTCTTCCTGGTGGCCTTCGCTTTTGTCTCAACCCTGTTCAAAACCTCAACCCGCTTTTCAGGTGGGATTCTGGACAGCTCGGCAACATGGGATTCCGTTTGTGCAAAATTTTGCACACTCGGCGGAAGCGCCTTCAAAGTCTCGGCGGTTTCACATAGCTGATATGCCCGCCGCACCGACATCTTCCATTTCTCCTCGACGTAGTCCTTGAACGTGGGATGGGTCTGCCGGTAAAGTTTCCGGTCGTTGATGTCCAGTAGGGCGGAACCTACTTCAATAAAGTTTTTGAGCCCGTGCTCAATGGTGGATTCATTCCGGGCCAGGTCCGAGGATTCGGACGGCGTAAGAGTGGTTGACGTTTGCCGGATTTCAATGCTAGTGTTCATCAAATCGTTAGTTTCTTCGCCGCGTGATTCCGTCCAGGACCGCGGCGAAATTGTTTATGCCCCAATCAGTGACCGTGCGTGGAACCGGAGCACGCGGTCATTCACGCGAATGCACGCCACTTTCCCGAGGCGAACATTTTTCAAGAGTGTTCGCGTGGTTATCCGAAGAAATTGCGCCGCTTCCGGCGGGGTGAGGACCGCGTCCAAGTCAAACTTGGTCGGTGGCGATTTGCTGCGTTTTCGATCTAACATGCGCCCACATTAGGCGCAGTTGGTGCGGCACGTAATGGACGACAAGAAAAACTTGGGGGCTTATTTGTCCGCCTTAGGTCGCTGGGCCCAGGAGGTAAAAGCGGGTTCGGCTCTCAATTCCTCCCAACTCTTTCCCGTGGCGATGGGCTTTCCGCTTTTGCTTACTCTCAAGGTGCGGACAGTCCTGCCATTCTTGCGGTATATGAAGCATTCCCCCGGCCTCAGTAGATGCACGTCGATTTCCCGCATGGTGCGGCGCACGTGTCTTTCGTCCAACTTATACAATCCCCGTTCACTGAGGCTTTTAATCACAGAGCCCATCGAAAGAAGTTGGTCCGGCCAAAGACCCAGCAATGCGAGCCGGAGCCTTCGCCCCGACTCCTTTTTACTCACAGGCTGCTTCGAGTACTCTTCCATTCTGGAAATGAATTCGTTCAAGTCGCGGCATTCAGAGCGGCGCGATTTTGCCATTGCTTCGAGTAGCTCCGCAAACGGCGCAGGGTTATCTTCCAGTAACGCGGGGAAAAGAAGTCTCGTGAATCGTTGATTTAATTGCTCGCAGGTTGTGTGAAACCCCGGCCCATGTGTGGCAGGTTGGTTCGGGTTGTTCAACGATTTCCGAAGCGCGGTCGCTTGCCTTGCTAGAAACTGAATCTCGGTTGGCGGCTCGCCCCCATTTAATGCAATCAACCACTTTTCGCCGATCGTTTTTGCCGCCGCAATCTTTTTATTCAGCGTGTTTCGATTATTGGGCTTCATTGTTCATCTCCGTTTTCACTTTGTCCGGGGTCAACGCCCAAAACTTTTTGCATTCCGCCGGCGTCACGATGTTTTTGTATTTCGTTTCGAGGGTGCGCGGTGAGTGCCCCAGCCAGTGAGCAACTTTGGTTGCATCCTCGTGACGTTGGAGCAAGTAGGAAGCGGCGGTGTGTCTCAGGATGTCTTGCGTCCATTCGATGCCTGCGGCTTCACTCATCGCCCTGCGGTGCCTGCGGAGCGTGGTACGGTTCGGCGCGATCATGGCCGAGGGTTTCCCGGTCCTGCCGATCTTGAGCCAGGCGAGTGCCGTATCATTCAAGGGCACAATTCGGCGGCGGCGGACCTTGCTTGCGGCGGCCTCGATCTTTACGTGCCTGTTTTTTGCGTCCACGTCACCCCATGTCAGCTTTTCGATTTCCTCTGGCCTGATACCGCAGAACATTCCCAACGATAGCCACGGGACCATGCGCGGATACTTTCGGCAGGCGTTCAGCAGCTTGACCGCTTGGTCCACCGTCAGGATCGTCGGCGGTTTGTCCTCCGGTTTCGGTGGAGTGATTTTGAGAATCGGATTTTCTTTCAGGTAGCCGCGTCGCCAGCAGACATCGAACATGGATGAAAGCCTGCCGAGGTTGGATTTGCGGGTGCTCAATGCCTCGCCGCGACCGTCAAACCACGTCTCGACATCCGCCACGGTCAGGCGGTCAATGAACATCTCCATGCGACCCGTTGAGAATTTCTCAAGGTAGTTCTCCAACTCGGCAACGTATCGTTCGCGGAGATTCTCGTTTGTCTTGGCGGTGATCGTTTCGTCAATGGCCTGCCGGAGTGTGCGCCGTTGAACTGGTGTCGCGTCCAGCTTCCCGCTTTTGAATGCTTCCCATATCTGCCGCAACGTGACGTTCTCCCGGCTGGCCTCGGCGTGGAGCAACATCAGGCCGTTGCGTTCCTCGGGTGATAGTTCAAGCCAGGATTGGCCGGCGTGCCGATGCTGCTGCTTCAATTCCTCGGCGGCGGCCTCAGCTTGGCCCTTGGATTTATACCACTTGCGGATGCGCTTCGGGCCTTCGTAGTAGTCCAGAAGCCACTCAACGCGGGTGTATCCTTTGTCCCGGCGGTCCAATTTCCTTACTTTCATACCCCAATAGTGCCCGATAGTGCCCGTGTCTGTCAAGTTTAAGTGTGTATCAACTGACACCACGTTGGCAGCATGTCGGCATCATGGAGAGTGAGGCAATATCAACGAAAAGCCTGCAAACATTGAATAAATGCAGTGTTTTTGCGGGTGAAAAGGATGGTGGAGCCGAGGGGATTCGAACCCCTGACCCCCACAATGCCATTGTGGTGCTCTACCAACTGAGCTACGACCCCATCGCTGAGCGGCGGCAATCTAAAGAGCCGGCTCGATTTGTCAAAGCAGTTTTTCCGCGCCGGCTTTTCCGCGACTCGCTGCGTCGCGGGAATCGGCGCTCTTCCGTCGCATCACGAGTGGTTCCGCCACGTCGGCGCTTCCATGAACGCCGCCGCAATGGGAGCATGACTCGTGATTCCCGGTTTTTTTCAACTCACCATTCCCATCATGCAATGAGCAGGCCGGCGGGTTGCAAAGTGGAGACACGTTGTGAAGAGTGACGCATTCAATTGATATTGTGAATTAGAGATTCTAACAGATTTGTTTGCTCCCTTTTAAGACATAAGGGCAGCGGCTGTCTTGAAAGGTTTCATCGAAGATCCTCGTTTGGCCGACGACAAAATAGTTCTCCATCATGCCGACGGGAGAGCAATCGCGGGGTCTTCTCATCGGCAACGTTAATGATGGCGATATTTCCCGATAAGAACTCCTGTCGCGACAAGGAGGGCTGACATTTTGCCGGATGTTTCGTCCTCGCGGCGGCGTTGGCAGCCCTTATGCGTGGCTCCACGCCCTGATGGAAAGAGTTGTTGTACGGGATATGGTGCGGCGCGCGGTTGTTGGATTCCTTCTTGGAGGTTGTCTGATATTTGCCCAACCCAATGCATTTGCGACTCAAAGCGTATCGTTGGCCTGGGACCCAAGCCCGGACACGAACGTTGTGGGCTATAAGGTTTACTATGGTGTCGCCAGCCGCACGTACACCAACATCGTTGACGTGGGCGACGTGACGAACACCACGATCTCCGGCCTCGTCGAAGGCACCACATACTACTTCGCGGTCACCGCGTACAACATCCTCGGCATGGAAAGCGATTATTCGGCCGAGGTTTCTTATACCGTGCCGGTGAGCACCGGGACCGGAAACCAGCCGCCGACATTGAATACGATCTCCGGCCTGACGATCAACGAGAACGCCGGGCTGCAGACGGTGAACCTGACGGGCATCACCTCCGGCTCCAGCAACGAAGTTCAGACGCTGACGGTCACGGCTGTTTCAAGCAACACCGGGCTGATCCCCAATCCCACCGTCAATTACACAAGCCCGGGGACGAACGGCACGCTGACTTTCACGCCGGTGGCGAATGCCAACGGCTCGGCGACCATCACAGTGACGGTCAATGACGGCGGGGCGAGCAATAACATTGTCACGCAGACGTTCACGGTGACGGTCAACGCGGTCAACCAGCCCCCGACGTTGAACGCGATTTCCAACCTGACGATCAACGAGAACGCCGGGCTGCAGACGGTGAACCTGACNNACACGGGATTGATCCCCAATCCCACCGTCAATTACACAAGCCCGAACACGAGCGGGACGTTGACATTCACGCCGGTGGCGAATGCCAACGGCTCCGCGACCGTCACAGTGACGGTCAAAAACGGAGGGGCGAGCAATAATATCGTCACGCAGACATTCACCGTAACGGTCAACGCGGTCAACCAGCCCCCGACGCTGAATGCGATCTCCAACCTGACAATCAACGAGAACGCCGGGCTGCAGACGGTGAACCTGACCGGTGTCAGCTCCGGTGCCGCCAACCAGTCCCAGGCGCTGACAGTCACGGCTGTTTCAAGCAACACGGGATTGATCCCCAATCCGACGGTCAATTACACAAGCCCGAACACGAACGGGACGCTGACGTTCACGCCGGTGGCGAATGCCAACGGCTCCGCGACCGTCACAGTGACGGTCAATAACGGTGGGGCGAGCAATAATATTGTCACGCAGACATTCACCGTAACGGTCAACGGGGTCAACCAGGCACCGACGTTGAATGCGATCTCCAACCTGACGATCAACGAGAACGCCGGGCTGCAGACGGTGAACCTGACCGGTATCAGCTCCGGCGCCACCAACGAATTTCAGACGCTGACGATCACGGCCGCTTCAAGCAACACGGGGCTGATCCCCAATCCGACCGTCAATTACACGAGCCCGGGCACAAATGGCGCCCTGACCTTCAGGCCGGTGGTCAACGTCAGTGGTTCCGCCACCATCACCGTCACGGTGAATAACGGCGGGGCGAGCAACAACACCGTTTCGCAGGCATTTACCGTCACGGTAAACTCGCCGCCCACGATTACGCCAATCGCCAATCAGACGATCGCCACCAACTCGAGCACCGGACCGATTCCCTTCACCATAAGCGATGCCGAAACCGCGGCGGCGAGTCTGACGCTGTGGGCTGCCTCCTCGGCGACGACCTTGATTCCCACGAACCAGATCACATTCGGCGGAAGTGGCAGCAACCGCACCGTGACGCTGACGCCCCTGGCAAACCAGAGCGGCACCGGAAACATCACCATCACCGTCAGCGACGGCATGGCCACCGCCAGCACGACATTCCAGCTCAGCGTGCTGGGGCATCCGGCGCCTCCGGCCGGCCTCATCATCACAACCAATGGCAATGGCAAGGTCACGCCCAATTTAAACTCCCAAAAGTTGACCCTAGGCAAGACGTACACCGTCACCGCGGCTCCGGCGGCGGGCCAGGTGTTCGCCGGATGGACCGGCAGTTATGTTTCATCGAATCCCAGGCTGACGTTCCTGATGGCTTCCAACCTGGTTTTGCAGGCGAATTTTATTCCCAGCCCCTGGATCGCCACCGCCGGCACGTACAGCGGCCTGTTCTATGAGAATGATCAAGTGAGATTGTACCGTTCCGGATTCTTCAAGGTCTCCTCGACCCGCGGGGGCGCTTATTCCGGTTATCTCCAGCTCGGTGCGCAACGGTATTCCTTCAGCGGCAAACTCGGTCTGCAACGTCAGATGGCCAAGTCCATTCTCAGGGGCAAGAACAGTCCGTTGGGTTTGAATCTGCAAATCGGAGACACGAACCAATCCGACCAGATCTTTGGCCAGGTGACGAACGAGCTATGGGCGGCGACTCTGCTTGGAGATCGTGCCGTGTTCAACAGCCGGACGAACCCGGCTCCGTTCCAAGGCAAGTACACCCTGCTGGTTCCGGGCCAGAGCGGCGACATGTCAACCCCGGCCGGTAACGGCTTCGGCACCGTCTATGTGGGTCCTGCGGGGACAGCCCTCTTTGCCGGAAGGCTTGCGGATGGCGCCGTGGTGAGCCAGGGCGCGCAAGTTTCGAAGAACGGCCTCTGGCCGCTCTACGCGTCGCTTTATCTCGGCAACGGGTCTCTTCTGAGCTGGCTCGCTTTCACAAATCAAGCCGGCAGCGACCTCAACGGCTCCCTGAGCTGGATCCGGTCGTCGAACCCGAAGGCCCATTATTATCCGGGCGGCTTCACCAACGATTTCAACATCAACGCCGTCGGTTCAGCCTACCTGCCGCCGGTCCGGACCAACATCCTGGACCTGGCCGCCGCGCAATTGGAATTCAGCGGAGGTGATCTGGCAAACAGCTTTACGAATTTCCTGACGCTGGGGCTGAATAGCACCGTGAAATCCGGCAGCAACCACCTCGCGATGACCTTCGTGTTGTCCGCCGGAACCTATCATGGAACCGTCAAGGATCCTTCCAGCGGGAAAACCTGGCCATTCCGGGGCGCTGTGCTGCAGAAAATGAACGCCGGATACGGCTATCTCCTCGGCACGAATCAAAGCAGCTCGGTTGTTTTCGAGCCGTGATCCCCGTCGCAGTCCCTGTCACTCCAACCCCAGAACCTTTCGTCCCTGTTCCGTGACCATGGAATGGTGCCAAGGCGGGTCCCACACAATTTCCACCGTCGCCTCCTCGACGCCGGGCAACCCCAGCAACTTCTGTTGCGCGTCCCCGGCGATGACTCCGCCCATGCCGCAACCGGGGGCCGTCAGGGTCATCTTTACCGACACCGCGCTCGTTCCGTCGGGCCGCGGCTGGATTTGCATGTCGTAAACCAGCCCCAGATCGACGATGTTGACCGGGATTTCCGGGTCGAAGCAGGTGCGCAACGTCGCCCAGACCTTCTCCGTGTCCACATCGGATTTCCCCGCCGCCGTCCCCGCTCCGGCGTCCGGGGAGATCTCAAGGCCGAGGGCATCCGCGTCCTTCGCCTCAATCCGGAACAAGCCGCCCTGCGCGTGAATGGTGTAAGTCCCTCCCAGTGTCTGGGTGATGTCCACAGGCGTGCTCGCGGCCAAACGGACCAAAGTGCCGGCCGGGATTTGAACCGCTTCACAGTCCCGTTTGAGTTCGACGGAAATGACATTTTGCATAAAGGGATCGCGCCCGGCCAAACGGCTTCGGGGCGGGACAGGACAAACATAATCGATCCGCCGGCGTCTCGCAAAGCAACTTTGAACTTTGAACTTTGAACGCCGGCCTCTAGGTTTTCCCGCGTGAGCGAGAACCTCCCGAGCGTTTCGGTCATCATCGCGGCCAGACCCGACCAGGCCCGGATCCAGGCCGTCCCGGCAGCGCAGCGGCTCGATTACCCGCCGGATCGCCTCGAGATCATCGTCGCTCGCGGCAAGCATCCTTCCGTCCAGCGCAACGCGGCGATGAAAGCGGCTCGGGGCGATTGGATTTATTTCCTCGATGACGATTCGGTCCCGGAACCTTCCAATCTTCGACGCGTTCTCGAAATGCTTGGCGAGCCGGCGGTCGGAATGGTCGGCGGCCCGAATCTGTGTCCGCCGGATGCGCCGCCATTGCAGCAGGTGTTCGCGGTCGTCCTGGGAAGCTGGCTGGCATTCGGACCGAGTCGCGCCCGCTACGTGGCGGTGGGCGGCGTGCGGCCGACCAACGAGAAGGAATTGATTCTTTGCAACCTCATGGCGCGCCGCGCCGCGCTTCTCGATCTGGGCGGATTCAACGAGGCGCTGTATCCGAACGAGGAAAACGCCCTGATGGACGAGCTGCGGAAACGCGGCCGCCGGCTGATGTACGATCCGCAGTTCATCGTTTACCGCCACCCCAGGAGCACGCTCAAGGCGTTCGCCCGAATGCTGATGACCTACGGGCGGGGAAGGGCGGAACAATTCCGCCTGCACCCGACTGCGGGTTCACTGCCAAACTTCGTGCCGCCGCTGTTCTGTTTGTATCTGATCGCGCTGCTCGTGATTGAATCCGCCATGCCCGGCACTCGGGCGGCATGCTGGGGCGCGGCGCCTCTGGCCGCTTACGTTTCCGCCATTCTCCTGCAGACGCTCGTCTCGACTTTCTCGAACGGTGCTCTCCGCGCCCTGGCGGCCATGCCCTTGCTGGTCGCCAGCCACGTCCTTTACGGACTCGGCTTTTGGCGCGGCCTCGCCACAAGATTCGATCGCGGCGCTGACCGGCCGGAGATCGAAGTTCGGCTGGAAAAGGTTTCGGGCTCCGATTCTGGAACAGGCCTTTGACATGAAGAATCCGGTCCTGGCAGCGGTCCTCGAGTTTTCAGCCGACCCGGAGCGCGCCCGGCGCTATTTCGAAGCCCTGGAGGCGACCGCCGCGGGCCCCGTCCTGAAGACCTTTTCTTCCGATCAGGCGAAGATTCTGGCGACGCTGTTCAGCGGTTCGCAAACCCTCGGAAACCTGCTGGTCGCCCATCCGGACTGGCTGGGTTCGCTCGACGCGGGGCGGCTGCAATTCCCGCGACGGGAACAGGGGTTGCGCAATGAGCTTGCCGCCTTGGTCAATCCATCGATCGAGGCCGGGGATTTTGCGGTGGCCCTGGACCGGTTGCGCGAGTTCAAACAACACGAAATGCTGCGGATTGCCGCGCGCGATCTCGTGCGCCTGGGAATGGTTTCGGAGATCACCCGCGAACTTTCCGACGTGGCGGACGTTTGCCTTGGCGGCGTGTGGGAGATCTGCCGGCGGCAATTCGTCGGGCGGTTGGGCCGGCCCTGGCATCAGGACACGGAAGGCCGATGGCAGCCAACCGGGTTTTGCGTGCTGGGTCTCGGCAAACTGGGCGGGCAGGAACTGAATTACAGTTCGGATGTGGACGTGATGTTTGTCTATAATGAGGAGGGCCACGTGTTCCGGGAACCGCCCGTCAAGGGCAAAACGCAGCGCCCCATCATGCCGAATCACCAGTTCTTCAATCGCTTCGCCGAAGCATTCATCGCGGAAGTGTCGCGCATGACGCCGGCCGGCATGCTGTTCCGGATCGACCTCCGGCTGAGGCCCGAAGGCGACGCCGGGCCGCTGACGCGGTCGCTCGGCAGTTACGAGAATTACTATGCCCAGTGGGGGCAAACGTGGGAACGGATGATGTTGATCAAAGCCCGGCCTGTTGGCGGAGACGGGGGATTGGCGGGGGAATTCCTTGAAATGATCCAGCCGTTCCGATACCCGCGGGCGATCGACGCAGGGGTGATCCAGGAGATCGGTGCCATGAAAGACCGGATCGAAAATGAAGTGGTGCGGGCCGGCGAAATCGATCGCAACGTAAAGCTGGGTCGGGGCGGCATCCGTGAGATTGAATTCCTCGTGCAGTCGCAGCAGTTGCTCCACGCCGGGCGGCAGCCGTTCCTGCAGTGCTCGCAGACGTTGCCCTGCCTCGAGAAGCTGGCGCAGTACCACCTGCTGTCCGGCGGGGAAGCGGAGTCGCTTCGCGGCGCCTACTGTTTTCTCCGCGACGTGGAGCACCGTCTCCAGATGGAGGAGAATCTGCAGACCCATACGATCCCGGCCGGCCGGCCCGCCCGGGAGCGCCTGGCCAGGCTGATGGGTTGTGAAACCGTGACTCAGTTCGACGCGTCGCGACGGGCGCACACCGGCGAGGTCCGACGGATCTTCGACCGGCATTTGAAATCCGAAAAGATCCCGGCGCCGGCGGAGTCCTTCCCGCGCGAGTTTGCCGGGGCGGAGGAGCCCTGGAAGAAACTCCTGGCGGAGCACTCGTTCCGGGACCCGGACAAGGCCTTTCAAATGCTGCGCGAATTCGTCGAAGGCCCGGGTTACATTCACGTTTCGCAGCGCACGGCCGGGCTGGCGCATAAACTCCTGCCCAGATTGCTTGGCATGTGTCCGAGGCGGAATGCGGCCGGCGGAATGAAGGATGCCGGA
This sequence comes from Limisphaerales bacterium, assembly GCA_003159675.1. Taxonomy (GTDB): domain Bacteria; phylum Verrucomicrobiota; class Verrucomicrobiia; order Limisphaerales; family BOG-1460; genus BOG-1460. The sequence continues at coordinate 28,393 of PLQC01000040.1, read as the reverse complement.
CCGCGTCCCTCCGCATCGCGCGATCCGCGATCCGCGGTTCTTTCCGACCCCGACCGCGTCGTGACGAGGCTGGACAGTTTCATCACGGCCTATGGGACGCGTGCCATGCTGTTCGAGTTGTGGAACAGCAATCCCGCCATCTTCGAATTGCTGATTCTTCTGTTCGACCGGTCCGAGTTCCTGGCCGAGCTTGCGATTCGCACGCCTGACATGGTGGATGAACTGGTCACGAGCGGCCGCCTGCGCCGGCGCAAGACGGCGGAAGAAACCTTGAACGACCTCCGTCACGGACTCGAGGATGAAGACCAGCATCTGTGGCTGCGCCGGTACCACCACACTGAACTCATGCGCGTCGGCCTGCGCGATATCCTGGGCCTGGCCGACTTCGAGCAGTATCTTCAGGAGCTGTCCGGCCTGGCCGACGCCTGCCTCCAATACGCCCTCGAAGTGGTGCTGCGCAAATCGAAAATCAAACGGTCCCCGTTCGCCATCATCGGCCTCGGGAAACTCGGCGGCGCCGAAATTGATTACGGGTCGGACCTCGACATCGTCTTCGTCGCCGATCCAAAGGCGACGCGATTGCAGCACCTCCAGGAAATCGCCCTGGAGGTCATGGACCTGGTTTCCCGCCGGACCGAGGCCGGGCTGGTGTTCCACACCGACGCGCGGCTGCGGCCGGATGGCGAGAAGGGTTTGCTGGTCAATACGCTGGATGCATTCGAGGAGTATTACCGCCGGCGGGCGCAGGTGTGGGAAATCCAAACCCTCACGCGCACGCGACCGGTCGCGGGCGACGCGCAATGGGGAAGCCGCTTTCAGGAACTGGCCGGCGTGCTGACGGACTTTCGCGCCGGCGCTGTCGCCGCAGACTTTCGCCTGCCTCCAGGCCGGCCACCCGACGGTGGAAAAACGCGCAGGCTGAAACCTGGATCCGCAGGTTTGCACCAGGGCCTTGCGGCTTACACGCCCGATTGGAAGGGGACGATTCACCGGATGCGAATGCGGATCGAGGGCGAACGCACGCCCGCCGGCAAGGACGATCTGTCGATCAAGACGGGCAAGGGGGGGCTGATGGACGCCGAATTCGTCGCCCAGGCGCTGTGCCTGGAGAACGGCTGGCGGGAGGCAAACACCCTGCGCGCGTTGGAACACGGCCGCGACTCGAAGACATTGCCCGATGCGGACAAACTCATCGTCAATTACCGCAATCTACGGCGGGTGGAAGGCATCCTCCGGCGTTGGAGTTATGAAGGCGAAACCGTGCTGCCCGACGAACCGGAGCCTTATTATCGCGTCGCCGTGCGCTGCGGCTTTGCGGCGCCGGAGGCGTTTCGCGAGGCCCTGGGGAAGTGGCGGAAGGCGATTCGCGAGGTTTACGCCATGGTGTTCGGGACGTAACCACGACGCGCCCGCGAAAGCGCGGCTACGGCTTCCGGAACACCACAATCCGGTTGGTGTTTGTCCCTTTGGAGTTATTATCCACGCCCCAGCAGTTGGCCGTTTTGGTAAAACGCTGGTCGTTGATGACCACGAGCATCGGTTCCAATCCGGCAGCGACCCCGCAGGGCAGAACTGTTTCTTCCAATTTGGTCTTCCCGCCATGAATCTCGCCGACTTCAAACGCCACATGGCCGCCGGATTTCAGAACGCGATGCAGTTCGCGAAAGACCTCGGTCATGGCCTGGCGCCAGGCTTCGAGTTTACTGGGGACGGTGAGCTTGACCGACTTTGGATCGATGTCCAGGAACCAGCAGCGGAGCCAGTTGTCGTCCGCGTATTGCACGACATCGAGGAATGGCGGCGAGGTGACTACGAGCGCGACGGAGGCGTCCGGGATTCTCCGGGTTGCATCGGCAGGGCGCACCAGGAGCAGGGCGTCGTCGCAGACGCGCGCGAGAGCCCCGCGGGATTCCGAAGTGCAGTCCTTCAGCAATTGCGTGGATTTTTTCAGGACGATTGCGACGATGTCGCGCTGCGGTGGTGTTTGCCCGCGGCGTTCGTTGATTTTACGCTGGGATTTGACGGAGACGGCTTGGTTGGGGGGCAGTGTATAGACGGAGAAGAATCCGGGAGAGTGTCCGGTCAGCCGATTCAGCGCCACCATTTCGATCCACTCGTCCACCGCATCCAGCTTTCGTGCGGCGCGCCGCCGGCTGAAATATTTCTTCAGCGAAGCGATGCCAAGCAAGGTCTGCGGATGATAGAACGCAAGCAATTCCGCCGGTCTCTCGTCGGCGTCATCGTAGCGGATCTCGTGGAGGCGTTCCGCAATGGCGCCGAGCGCCGGGGGACGCAGCCGCGGGCGCGTCATCACGATGCTGAGCGGGTTGAGGTCGTTCCCGAACGGCACGCGGCCCAGCAGGGCCGCCTCGATTGGGGTCGTGCCGCGCCCCATGAACGGGTCGTAAACCACATCGCCCGGGCTCGTCAGCCGTTCGATGAAGAAGCGGGGCAATTGGGGTTTGAAGCAGGCGCGATAGGAAACTTCGTGGAGCGAATTGGCCTGGCGCTGCCGGGCGGTCCAGAATTCGTTGACAAACGTGGGCACTTCGCGGGTCTTGCCGGAGGCATCGGCGCACGGGGTTGCCAGTACTCGCGTGGGCTGCCCGAATTCACAAAAGCCATTCAACTCCTCCGCCAAAGGCTCCCGGCCTTTCGGGACTCTTGGAGCGTCCCATGTCAACGCCAGCTCCGCGGTGACATAAACCCGCGAATCGGTTGACCCGGTGCTGAGACGATGCATGTGCGTTCGTTTGAGGAGACAACCTGGCGACGTTTTTCGCAAGGAAAACCCTCCAAAAAAACGACTGTCAAAACAGGACTTGCAAAGAATCCGCGTCGTGACTAGGCTCTCCGTCCTTTTTGGGAACCTGGGTGAGAGCGGCGTTGTGCCGGTATTTTGCGAGCAGGTTTAGCGGCAGAGCCACGCCACTGCGCGGGGCCGTTGGACGACGCGCAGGTCGTTCCTGCCAGATGAAGTGATGATTTATGTCAGTTAAAATTCGCATGAAGCGGATCGGGACAAAAAACACCCCTGTTTTCCGCATTGTCGTGGCCGATAGCCGCAGCCCGCGCGATGGCAAGTTCATCGAGGAAGTGGGGACCTATCAGCCGTTAAAGAAGGGTGACAACTTCACCCTCAAGCTGGAGCGGGTCAACTACTGGGTCAGCAAAGGCGCGCAGCCGAGCGAGACGGTCGCCAGTTTCATCAAGAAGGCGGCCAAAGCCGCCGCCGCCGCAACCGCCTGAAGGACTCTCCATGCACGCCTTTCTCGAATACGTCGTCAAAGGGTTGGTGCAGTATCCCGACGCGGTGACGGTTACGCCCGTCGAGCGTGAGGGGACGACGGTGTATGAGCTGCGTCTGCATCCGCAGGACATCGGCAAAGTGATCGGCCGGCAGGGCATGACCATCAATGCGATCCGGTCGTTGCTGCTGGCGGGCAGTGCGAAGAAAGGCATGCGCTGCACGCTCGAGATTGTGGAAGAGAAGCAGTAGCGGCCGCGCCGAGGCCGGTCCATTGTGGATTCGGTTCCGCCGACACGATGTTGGATGAGCATGAAAATTGACGTGCTCACTTTGTTTCCGGCCATGTTCGCCGGACCGCTCGATGAAAGCATCATCAAGCGCGCGCGGGAAAGCGGGTTGCTGGACGTGCGGATTCATAATCTGCGGGATTACGCCCACGACCGCCACAAGACGGTGGACGATCGTCCGTTTGGCGGGGGGCCCGGCATGTTGCTGAAGCCGGAACCGATCTTTGAAGCAGTCGAGGCTCTCAGGGGCGAAAAGACGCGCGTGATCCTGCTCTGCCCGTCGGGCCGGCCATTCAATCAGGCTGTCGCGCGCGAACTGGCGTTGCTGGACGATCTGTTGCTCGTCACCGGCCATTATGAAGGCTTCGACGAGCGGATCCGGGAGCAGTTGGCGGACGATGAACTGTCCATCGGCGATTATGTGCTGACGAACGGCGCGTTGCCCGCGATGGTGATCGTGGACGCGGTCACGCGATTGTTGCCCGGGGTGCTGGGCGATGACGAAAGCTCGAAGGACGAATCCTTCAGCCGGGGCCTGCTGGAATATCCCCAGTACACCCGTCCGGCGGAATTTCGGGACATGAAGGTCCCCGACATGCTGTTGTCCGGCAACCACGCGGAAATAGCCCGGTGGCGGTCCGAGCACGCCCGGCTGCGAACGCAGGAGCGGAGGCCGGATTTGTTGTGAAGAACGACAGGGACGAGCAGCAGCTCACTCCCGGCATGGAAAGAATTTATGAACCAGGCATTACAAGAAAAAATCGAATCGGAACAATTTCGCAAGGACAAGGCGGAATTCGAAGTGGGCGACTCGGTGCGCATACATACGAAGGTTGTGGAAGGCGACAAGGAGCGCATTCAGATTTTCTCCGGAGTGGTGATCGGCAGGCGCGGACGCGGTTTGAACGAAACCTTTACGGTCCGGCGGATCAGCTACGGGGAGGGTGTGGAGCGCGTTTTCCCGCTGCACTCCCCCCGGGTGGACAAAATCGAGGTCGAACGCAAAGGCTATGTGCGCCGCGCCAAACTCACTTACCTGCGCAAACGCCTGGGCAAGGGCGCCACACTGGTTCGCGAGAAGGAAGGCAAAGCGGGAACCGCCGCTCCTGCCGCTCCATCCACTCCCGCAGCGAAGGCTTGATCCTGCCGGACTTCGTAGCCGCCCTTGTGAAAGGGCGGAGATTGGTGCCGCAGGACAGATCCGCCAATTTACATTGGCGGCTACAAGAACTGAGTCGGTCACTTCAATAGCCGCGCCACCGCGCCTGCATCGACCGCAGCGACCACCTTTTCCTCCCGCGTTTTCAGGTTCCGGACGCGCACGGCCGGTCCGGTTTCGAGTCTGAGGGTGAACGCGGCCTTCAACTCCTGCGCCCGTTTGAATTGCTTGTCCGCCTTGGCGGGCGTGAGCGGATACTCGACCGAGAAGCCTGCCGCGCGCAGATCGTGCGCGAGCTTCAGCGAGGGCATCCGCTGGTTTTCGTCTTCGATCAGAACAAACGCATTCAGGCCGCCGTCGAATTTTGGCAACAGCCCGCGCGCCGTGAGGAGTTCGAGCAGCACCACGTCCCCCATGCCGAAGCCGAGCGACGCCAGGTTCACCTTTCCACCGCTGATCAGCTTGACAAGGTTGTCATAGCGTCCGCCGCCCGCGATGGCCCGGAATTCGCCTTTGCGGTCGAAAGCCTCGAACACGACTCCGGTATAATACGCCAGGCCGCGAATGACGTGGTAATCCACCGTCGCAAACCCGCCCAGGCCGCGTGCGGCCAGATTGTCCAGAATGCTTTTGAGTTCCGCCGTCGGGTCTCCGCCGGCGATGAATTGATTCACTTCATCAAGCGAAAACCCCAGCTCGGCCAGCTTCCGGGCGCTTTCGTCCGCCGGTGTCCGCTCCAGTTTGTCGATGATCTGGAAGAACTCATATTCGCGCTCCCCGTTTCCTCCGGCGTTCGCCCCCTGCCGTCTGCGTTCGTAGAACTCGTGCCACGCATTGCGGCTGCTCAGTCGAATGCAGAAGTCCTGCGCGGTCAGACCGAAGGACCGCAGTGTGTCGATCAGCAGCGCGATCAACTCGGCATCCGCCGCCGGATCGGTTTCGCCGATGATGTCGGCGTTGAACTGGAAGTGCTCGCGCAGGCGCCCCTTCTGCTGGCGTTCGTAGCGAAACAATTGCGGAATGGCGAACCACTTGATCGGCTTTTTGTAGTTCCGTTCATGCGCCGCGACCATTCGGGCCAGGCTCGGCGTCATCTCAGGCCGGAGAGCAACCTCCCGGTCGCCTTTGTCCCTGAAGTTATAAAGCTGCCCGACAATCTCGCCGCCGCTCTTGGTGGTGAACAACTCCAGCGGCTCCACCGGCGGGCCGTCATATTCGCGGAACCCGTATCGTCGCGCCGTCTCCCGCCATTTGGCGAAGATGTATTGTCGGGCGTCCGCGCTCCAGACATCGGACTTCGGAAGCGGTTCAGGATAAAAATCACGAAAGCCGGGCAAACGTTCCATAAGTCGCCGCCGAATGTAAAAGCCGGGCGCGAAAAAGAGAAGTGGAATAAAAGACGCGGTTTTTTTCCATGGAAAAACCCGGAAGGAACCGGTTTGCCCGGCGAGGGGTCGTGCCCCTCGATTCCACGAAGGCGCAAGTTTCACAGCCCCCGGGCCGTCACGACGGCACGCGCCCTGTTGGGGAGTGGAGCCTCCTCTTAAAAGGATCGCGGAACTAAGCCTGGGGCGCTTGAGGCGGGGCCTTCGGCGCGATTTTCAGGACCTCGGCACGCATCTCTTTGCCCGGCTTGAACTTCACCACGGAACGTTCGGGAATCGGCACATCTGTCTCAGGCGCATTGGGATTTCGGCCGATTCGAGCTTTGCGGACCTTCACTTCGAATACGCCGAAGTTCCGCAGTTCCACTTTGTCGCCTTTGGACAATGCCTCGGCAATGTAATCGAGTGTCTTTTGGACCACATCGAGAACCTGCTGTTGCACAAGACCCGATTCGTTACTGATCCGGGTGACCAAATCTCGCTTTGTCAGGGTCATAGCGTAATGGGTTAGGTTTTGTTCTCTCTCTGACCGGGCGGGTATAACCCGCGCTACGGCAATGGTCAAGCGAGGAATCGCACTATTTAGGTGACCCTTTAAGTGCCCTCCACGGCAGGAGCGAAATGCACCGGCGCGCGAATTCCTGATCGCATCGGCCGTGGCGGTCTGTTAGAAGTCGTCCCCGAAATCGGAGGGCCGAGTTGCATGAGGTCCTGACTTGACGAATCGCGCAGTGGACGCGGCGGCCCGTCGAGTTGGATCCCTCCGAAAAAAATTCATAAGATGAGTTCCAGGTTCGCCCCGTTATGAGCCGCCCAGAGCCCCGGCCTCACATCCACCCCAGCGTCTTCATGGTCCTCATCCTCCCGTTCGGAGTGATGGCCGGCTACGTTACCGTGGCGCTGGCATACCTGTTCTCAAAGGCCGGCATTCCGGTCGGACAGGTGGCCGCGCTGGTGGCCATCGGCATCGTTCCCCACACCTGGAAGTTCGCCTGGGCGCCTTTGGTGGATACGACTCTCAGCCGCAAGAGCTGGTACCTGATTGCTAATGCGGCGAGCGCGGTCGGGATTCTGATCACGGCTATCCTTCCGATCAAGGCCGGGAGTTTGCCCCTGCTCACCCTGGTCATCCTGGTCTCGAACTTCGCCGTAACCTTCCTCGGCATGGCGACGGACAGTTTGATGGCGTACGGCACACCGCCGGAGTTGAAGGGGCGGGCCGGCGGCTGGTTCCAGGCGGGCAACCTTGGAGGAGCGGGCATCGGCGGCGGGGCGGGGCTGTGGCTTGCCCAGCGGCTTCCATCGCCATGGATGGCCGGTGCGATCCTGGCGGGCGCATGCCTCCTATGCTCCGTCGGCCTCGTCTTCCTGCCCGAGCCTGTGTCCACCATCCGCGACGCCGCCTTTCGCAAGACGTTCGTCAACCTGGCAAAAGACCTGTGGGGCGTGGCCAGGTCGCGCATGGGTTTCCTGGCGCTGTTCCTGTGTTTCCTGCCCATCGGGTCCGGCGCCGCCTCCAACCTGTGGTCCGCGGTGGCAGCCGACTGGAGCGCTTCGGCGGACACGGTGGCGCTCGTCACCGGCGTCGTTGGCGGGATCCTATCCGGAGGCGGCTGCCTGATCGGCGGATGGATCTGCGACCGGATGGACCGCAAGACCTGTTATGTGATCTACGGAGTATTGCAGGCCGGCTGCGCTGCGGGAATGGCCCTGGCTCCTCGCACCGAGGCGATGTATGTCGTGTGGACCAGCGTGTATGCCCTGATCACAGGCTTCACCTACGCCGGCTTCACCGCATTCGTGCTGGAGGCCATCGGCACGGGCGCCGCCGCCACCAAATACAATGTCTTCGCCTCACTCTCCAACGCCCCGATCTATTACATGACTCTCATCGACGGCTGGGCCCACACCCGGTGGGGCCCCGGCGGAATGCTGAATACGGAAGCCGCTATCGGCATGGCCGGCATGGTGCTGTTCTTTGCGGTTGTGGCCGGAACAGGCAAAGCGAAATCCGCCGCGGCCTGAAGATCTCGCCTATTTCGCCGCGCGAACGGAACCCACCAGCTCCCGCACATCCTCGATGCCGTGGCTTTGCATAAACTCGCGGACACCGGCGATCACCTGCACCGCTGTCCGGGGCTCGTAAAATGTCGCCGTCCCCACCGCCACAGCCGTCGCACCAGCCATCAGAAATTCGATCGCGTCCGTCGCTGTCTGGATGCCACCCATGCCGATAATCGGGATTTTTACCGCCGCGGCCGCCTCCCAGACCAGTTTGATCGCGATCGGTTTGATGCACGGTCCCGTCAGGCCCCCGGTGACGTTCCCAAGGCTGGGTTTGCGCGTCTTGATGTCGATCGCCATGGCCGGGTAACTGTTCATGATCGACAAGGCGTCGCTGCCCGCATCCTCCGCCGCCCTGGCATAGGGTGCGATGCTGACCACGTTTGGGCTCAACTTGGTGATCAACGGAAGCCGGGTTGACTGCCGGCACGCGGCCACCACCTCGCCGAGCAACTTCACATCCGTGCCGAACTGCGCGCCGCCTTCCTTGATGTTGGGACACGAGACGTTCAGCTCGAGCGCGCCGACGCCGCCCAGCGCGTCGAATCGCCGGGCCACTTCGGCATATTCCTCGACCGTTGTGCCCCAGATATTGATGATCGTGGGCACCTTCAGTAGTTTGAGGAAGGGCCAGTATTTCTTGATGAAACCGTCCACGCCGGGCCCCTGCAGGCCGATGGCGTTGATGAGTCCGCTGGCGACCTCGACCGTGCGCGGCGTGGGATTGCCGCGAACGGGCCCGAGCCGGATGCCTTTCACCACCACGGCTCCGAGCTGGTTCAGATCGATGAGTTCGGAGTATTCGGCGCCGTAACCGAAGGTGCCGGATGCGACCAAGACGGGATTTTGCAGCTTGAGCGTGCCGATCTGGACGGAGAGATTCATGAATTCGCATCCCACGCAATTCGAGTCGAATCGAACACCGGTCCTTCGGTGCAGGTGCGTTGGTACTCCCAATCTGCGCCGGTTTTGACGGGAATCACGCACGTCAGGCACACGCCCACTCCGCAGCACATGTGTTCATCCATCGAAAGCTCGGCCGGCAGATTGAATTCTTCCGCGATCCTGCCCACGGCCCTGAGCATCGGCGTGGGCCCGCACGCGAACAGCTTGCGCCCGGCGGTCCCGCTCCGCAATTCGGCCAGGAGCGGCTGCGTCACGAGTCCCTTCCCGCCGTGACTGCCATCTTCGGTCGTCGCGCGCACTTCCCATCCGAGCGACTGGAATTCGTCCTGACACAGGATATCGACGCGTCTGCGGCCTCCGACGAAGACAATACCCTTTTGTGGGGACCGTTGCGCCAGCAGGTAGAGCGCCGCCATGCCGTAGCCGCCGGCGACCAGCAGCGGCGACTCTCCCCCGGGCGGCGGAACGGTGAACCCGTGACCCAGCGGCCCGATGAGGCTGAGATCCTGGGCGGGGCGCATTCGCGAGAGCGCGTCGGTCCCTTTCCCCACATTCTTGTAAAGGATGGATACAGTGTCGCCTGACACCTGGAAAATGCTGAAGGGCCGCCGCAGCAGGGCGTCCTTTATCGACTGAATGCGCAGATGAACGAATTGACCGGGCTGCACCAGCGGAGCGATCCGGGGCGCGCTCATGACCAGCCGGAAGTAAAGGTCGGTGGGGTCGGGCTCGTTGGAAACGATCTGGACTGTTTGCTCGAGCATCGTCGCTCTTGAGCATGCGGGGGGACGACAAACCTGTCAACGGTGCGCGAGGCGTTGCGCGACGCGGGATTGGTGCGATGCTGGACCGCGGCTGTATGCGAAGCATCAGCCGCAGCGGGCAGGCAGATCGATGCTGCCCAGGAACCTGTTGCGGGCGTGAAATGGCTTGGGGCGCTGCGGCTCGGCTTCGCCAGAGCCGCGGTCCGGCATGTGGGTTGACCTCCGCTTTGGATTGTGGCCCGGCCCGAGGGGTCAGGCAGGGCCACCCGCCGACGAGGCGGTCGTGGTGGCGGAAGGGTGGGCGGCAGGCAGCGTGTGACTGTTGACTTCGCCATTCCGCCCGGCGGTTTTCCTCAGAATGTTGCGGTAAGTTGCCATGGCCAGCAGCGGCCAACTGTTCCGGTAGATGTCGTACTTGAGATAATAGACTCTGGGAAAACCGGTGCCGGTGGTTTCGGGTTCGGTCCAGGAACCATCCGGGTTTTGGGTGCGGACGAGATAATCGATGCCGCGCTGCAGACTCGGTCGATTCGGGTCGTCAAAAGCGCACAAGCCCATGATGGCCCAGGCGGATTGGGATGCGGTGCTGGGGCCCTGGCCTTTGAACACGGGATCATCGTAGGTGTTGCAGCGTTCGCCCCAGCCGCCGTCCTCGTGCTGGACGCTTTCGAGCCAGTCACGGGCCTTGAGGAGCCAGGGCTGGTTCATGTCGATGCCAAGCGCGCGCAAGCCCCGCAGCACCTGCCAGGTGCCATAAATGTAATTGACGCCCCAGCGTCCGTACCACGAGCCGTCGGCCTCCTGGTGGGTGCGGATGAACTCGAGCGCCTCCTTGACCTGCGGGTGATCCGTCTTCCAGCCTTCGTAGCCGAGCAGCTCGAGGATGCGGGCCGTGATGTCCGCGCACTCCGGGTCGAGCATGGCGTTGTGGTCGGCGAACGGAACCTTTTCCAGGATGTTCTTGGTGCAATCCTTGTCGAACGACGCCCACCCGCCGTCCTTGCACTGGAAGGTCATCATCCAGTTCAACGCGCGCCGGAAACACTCGTCCCGCTTCTGCGGATCGCGGGTCGGGATTTTCCGCAGCGCGAGCAGCACCATCGCGGTGTCGTCCACGTCCGGGTTCCACTGGTTGTTGAACTCGAACACCCAGCCGCTCGGCTCGACTTTCGCCGGGTTTTTATGCTGCCAGTCGCCGCGGATTCGGATTTCCCGATTTACCAGCCAGTCCCCGCATTTCCGGAGCGCGGGATGGTCGGCGGGAATCCCCGATTCCTGGAGGCAGATCGCCACGATGGCCGAGTCCCAGACGGGTGAAAAGCAGGGCTCGATGCGCACGCTGTCCTTGGTTTCATGCTGCAACTTCTTCAATTCGAGCGCGGCGCGGACGACCTGCGGATGATCGTCGGGATAGCCGAGCGCCTTGAGCGCGATCAATGAATTGAGCATGGCCGGGAAAATGGCGGCCAGGCCGTCCGATCCCTCGAAGCGTTCGAGCATCCATTGCTCGGCCTTCCTGAGCGCGCGTCTGCGGAACGGGTGGATGCCGCTTTCGGCGAACCACTCGGCAAATTTGTGGAGGCGATCGAGCCACAGGAAAAAGTTGCGCCACGAAAGGCGATCCGGGTCGGGCGCCAGCGCCAGATCTCGCTCGTGGAAACCCTGCGGATAAAGTTCATCGATAGTGACGCCGTTCTTGGGCGGCCGCGTGGGTTTGAAATGATTGATGATCGCAAGCGGCACCAGCATGGCCCGCGACCAGTTGCTCATGTCCCAGAAATTCACATGAAACCATTTTCCCAGCAGCAACACCTCGCAGGGGATCGTCGGCAGGTATTCCCACGGAAACAGGCCCAGGAGCGCCAGATAGAGCTTGGAAAACGTGTTCATCCGCGGGATGCCGCCCAGATTCAGCGCCACCTCGCGCGCGCGCAACATCCGCCAATCCGTGACCGGCACCCCGGCAAGCTTCAAGGCAAGATACGCCTTGATCGTGGCGTTCACCTCTGACGGACCTCCATAATAGATGTTCCAGCCGCCGTCCTGCAGTTGCATCGAGAAAATCTGATGAACGGCCTTGCGCTGCCAGGCCGGATCGACTTTTCCGTCCCAGTAATGGTAGGCGAGCATATCGGAAACCAGCGTGGAATCCACCATCAACTCCCCGACCCAGTAACCTTCCGGCTTCTGGATCGAGAAGAGATGCTCCTGCGCGCGCAGGATCGCGGTTGCCAGGTCGGAATGGGGTCGAAACCCGTATTGTTGCTGTCGCGGCTGGCCTTCCAAACGATTCTCATCGAAAGTCGCTGACACGCTCATACTCTGCGAATCCCGTTCCGCGCTGTAAAGAGATAATTGCTCCGCCATTTTTTCACCTTGCGCCCGCGGACTTGAGCGTTAGCGTCACCGCTGATGAAATTCTGGAAATACCACGCGCTCGGGAATGATTACCTGGTCCTGGATCCGAAGGAATTACCCGTGCCGCTGACGACCGATCAAGTCAAATTGATTTGCCATCGAAATTTCGGCGTCGGCTCGGACGGGATCCTGCTGGGCCCGCTGCCCTCGCGGCAGGCGCCCTTCGCGCTGCGCATTTTCAATCCCGACGGCAGTGAAGCGGAAAAGAGCGGCAATGGGTTGAGGATTTTTTCGCGCTGGTTGTGGGACCGGAAGCTCGTGGGCGGCGACGTGTTCGCCATTGAAACGACCGGGGGCGTGGTGAAGTCCGCCGTTCTGGACGGCGGCCACAATGTCCGCGTTGAAATGGGCCGGGTCAGCTTCTGGAGCGACAAAATCCCCGTCGCGGGCCCGCGACGCGAGGTCCTCAACGAGCAGATTCAGGTCGATGGCAAAACGTTCGCGTATTGCGCCGCGACGGTCGGCAACCCCCATTGCGTCGTGCTGCTGGCGACCACGGCCGGGGTGGCGAAGCAACTCGGTCCACTGATCGAGGTGCATCCGGCGTTTCCGAACCGGACGAACGTGCAATTCCTGAAAGTGCTCGACCGGCGGAATATCCAGATCGAAATCTGGGAGCGCGGCGCGGGTTATACGCTGGCATCCGGCAGCAGCAGCAGCGCGGCCGCGGCGGTGGCCCACAAGCTCGGCCTCTGCGACCGATCGATCACCGTTCACATGCCCGGCGGAAAACTCGCCATCGAAATCGGGCCGGACTTCGACATAGTGATGACCGGGCCGGTGACGAAGGTCGCGGAAGGCGTGATCGCTGACGAGATGTTTTCCGAAGCGATCCGGAGCCAGGGTCCCGGCTGAGTCCAGTTGGCCGTTTTCCGGCGAAAAATCAGCGCATACTGACACTGCCCCCGATCGCAAACAGGCCGGAGCGCGGCGTTTACGCGAATCGTTCGAAAGTCCACAGGTCAATCGTTTCGTCTCTGCCCGCTTGGACGCTGACGCGGCCTGAAGGCCGCGCGCCGGGGACAGTTTGCGGAGGCGCCGCCCAAAAATCAGGCTGGCCAAAGAGGCTTGCATCTCCGATAATACCGACAGTTTATTGAGGAATCCGATGTTTACTGGAACCTATACTGCAATTGTTACCCCGTTCAAAAACGGAAGAATCGACGGACCCGCGCTCGATCGCCTGATTCGGCTTCAAATCAGGGGTGGTGTGGACGGGATCGTGCCCGTGGGCACGACCGGCGAATCGCCGACGGTCGATTATGAAGAACATCTGCGCGTCATCGAGTTGGCGGTGGAATTCGCCGGCGGCAGGGTCAAGGTGTTGGCTGGCACCGGCGCGAACTCGACCGCGGAGGCCGTCTATTTGACACAGGAGGCGGCGAAACTGGGTGTGGATGGCTCGCTGCAGGTGGCGCCGTATTACAACAAGCCGTCTCAGGAGGGGTTGTTCCAACACTTCCGCGACATCGCGCGGCAAACGAAACTGCCCATCGTGCTTTACAGCATCCCGGGGCGTTGTGGCGTCGAGATCGGAGTGGACACCGTCCGGCGGCTCGCCCGCGCATGCCGGAACATCATCGGCATCAAGGAGGCCGGCGGCAGTTGCGACCGGGTCAGCCAGCTCCGCGCCGCGCTCGGACCGCGTTTCGAGATCTTGAGCGGGGATGATTCGCTGACGTTGCCCTTCCTGGCGGTGGGCGCCGATGGCGTCATCAGCGTCGCCTCGAACGTTGTGCCGCGCGAAGTGGCCCGGATGGTCCGGGCGTTCGCGGCGGGACACGCCGGACAGGCGCTCCGCCTGCATGCGAAACTTTTTCCCCTGTTCAAGGACCTGTTCATCGAAAGCAATCCGGTTCCTGTCAAGGCCGCGCTGGCCATGATGGGGTTGGTGGAAGAGGAATACCGCCTTCCGCTGGTGCCGATGAGCGCGAAGAACCGGAAGACGTTGCGGGCGTCCCTGAAAAGGTGGGGTCTGATCAAGTCGTGACAACCGTGGAATTGGCCTGCAATCAGCATGAGTTAGTCTGCAATCAGTCTTGCAAGAAAGGCATTTTTCAACTAGGTTCCGTCCGGTGGTTATGAAAGCATGCCTTAATTTTAGCGATATTCTGGAAGTCAGCCAACCGCAGATCAACGAGATGCAGCGCATCGGGAACTCTTATCCGGATGCCGCGGCCCCCGGAGCTTGTGAGGCTTTCACGCGTCAGGTCAGACTGGTCGAAGGAATTGTGGTCCAGACGTATGGAGTCGCCGCCGCCTTGGCCAAAAAGGCGGACGACCTGGATGAAGTTTCCGATGTTTGGAACAGAATGAGTCGCTTTTGCCAGTCTGCCCTGCGAATCCTGGCGGACCTTAAGCACAAATATGCCTATTGCGGCACACCTCAATTGTACGATTTGATTTTGGACTACAAGCTGGCGGCTGACAAGCGATACAAAGGCGTCATGGAGGAGGCGACATGTCAGAAGATGGAGTTTCCGAAGGGGCTATTACCAAAGCTGAATTAGCCGAGCTGGCTGACCTCTTCGACAAATTCGAGTTCGCTTTCGATCCGATCTCGACATCTGCGAAGGAAGCCGAGTCCAGATTTGAAGACAGGATTCGTGAAATCTTTGAGCAGAAAGTGGTGCCCGCCTACCCCCAACTTGGCTTTTCAATCTTCTGCTGCAAAGTGAGATCGCTTTGCAGGGAGTATCTGAAACGAAACGCCCCCTGATTTCTAATCATGACCAGAATCATCATCACCGGCTCGAAGGGCCGCATGGGGCAGGCCTTGCTCGCCTGCGCTGCGCGAAATCCCGGGGTGGAGGTCGCCGCCCAGATCGACCAGGGCGAAGACCTGCGGTCCGTCATCGACCGCGGGGATGTGGTCATCGACTTCAGTTCTCCCCATGCCACTCCCGGCATCGTGGAACTCTGCGCAACTCATCGCAAGGCCGCGGTCATCGGCACCACGGGCCACACCGACGCCGAAAAATCTCAAATCTTAAATCTCAAATCTCAAATCCCTATGGTTTGGTCTTCGAACTATTCCACCGGCGTCAATGCGCTCTTCTGGCTGACGCGCAAGGCCGCGGAAATCCTGGGGCCGGGTTTTGACCTGGAAATCGTGGAGATGCATCACCGGCTCAAGAAGGACGCCCCGAGCGGCACCGCCAAAACACTGGCGGAAATCCTCGCCGAAGTCCGGAAGCAGCAGATCGAGAAAGTGGCGCGCCATGGTCGCGTCGGCATCGTGGGCGAGCGGACCGGCACAGAGATCGGCATCCATTCCGTTCGCGGGGGCGACGTGGTGGGCGACCACACTGTGATGTTCGCGAACGTCGGCGAACGGCTTGAACTGACGCACAAGGCATCCAGCCGCGAGACCTTCGCCAACGGCGCCTTGCGCGCCGCCCAATGGATCGTGAAACAGAAACCGGGGCTGTACGACATGCAGGACGTGCTGGGACTCAAGTAGCCGCGCTCGGGAGAGCGCGGATTTGTATGAAACGCGCCGCAGAAGGTCGAAGGAGTCCGCCAAGCCACGCCGGCGCCTGCCAGGCATTCATCGCGCTGGGTTCGAATCTCGGCCATTCACTTCAGATCATCCGGCAGGCCATTGAGCGGCTTCAATCGCTATCCGCGTCGCCTTTGTTGATATCATCCCTGTGGCGGACCACTCCTGTGGATTGTCCACCCGGCTCGCCGGATTTCATCAATTCAATGGTGGGGTTGGCGCCGCGAGCGGGGGAGACGCCCGAGTCTCTGCTGGCCGCGTTGCGGGACCTCGAGCGGAAGTTTGGCCGCGGGCCAAAGACGATCTTGAATGCTCCGCGCCCGCTGGATTTGGATCTGATTGCGTTTGGAGAGGAGGTCCGGGCCACGAGGGAACTGGTGCTTCCGCATCCCCGGGCGCACCTGCGGCGGTTCATCCTGCAGCCGCTGAGCGAGATTGCGCCTGATTTGATTTTGCCTGGCAGCACCTGTAGCGTCGCGCAATTGCTCCGGGATCTGCCGTCGGATGACGGGATTTGCAAACTGGATTGACCTCAACCAAGTCAACCGCGTCCTCATCCAGCCCCGCTGAGGAAGAGACTGTGATAATCCGCTTTCGTGATCCCAACCGGTGGCCGTCCACAAGGACCTGGACGCGCGATCAAATCCGCGCTGCACGCCTGGAAATCTCCCGCCGCTGGGTTTCTCGAAAGGCAGTCCCGAGAATTTGTAGTCCACTGGTAGACGCCAAACACTGCAAATTGTCGGGACTGACACGTTTTTCGTTTTGGGTATTGGCTACTCATTCCCCTTCGGCCTTCCGCTGACGGTACAGGAGATGATTCACATATGGGGAGCGAGCCTTCGTGCTACTTCCACTCGCACAGGCTCTCGACGCTTGCGGCGGAGCCGTCGCGCAGCCACCCGTCGAGCTGGGCCTGATCCTTGAGCTGTTGGCCGCGGGCGCGGGGCACCGCGATGAACCGGCACTGGACCTCCGCCAGCGAGGTCATGTCGCTCCATAGTTTCTCAAACTGCGCCACCGGAAAGATGTCCTCCTGGCCGTGACCCCACCGCTTTTTCACATCTTTGAGGGTGATGTAGGTCGGCAGTTTGGCCGCCAGCACGCGCACCGCCTCCATCACTTTGTTCGGATCGGCCAGGTCGGCGCGCGTCAGTTCAAACACGTCGAGCAGGCGGGCAATGTCAATCCAGCAGGTCATGGAATTGTAGTAAGACAGCGCGAACTCGTCCTTTTCATGGGGCATCGCAAGGCCTTCGACGATTCTCGGCCGGCCGTTCACGCGCGCCAGTCCGCCGCCGCGGTCCTCGATGCGACGGGTGATGACTTCGAAGGAAAGGCAGCCGCCCAGGCGCAGGTGCAGGCCGAGCATCGCGGGATCCACGTCCGCGCCCACGGTGTCGATGTTGTGCAACATCAGATGTTTCAACTGCGGGCGTTGCTCGAGCAGGCGCGCCAGCGTGCCGTTCCGCAGCAGGTTCGGAATCTCGAACCAGTGGCCAACAGGATGCAGGCATTGCAGCGGCACGTTGTCCGTGTAATCACCGCCTTCGCCCGCCTGTCTTGCCCAGTCCGCCAGCGCGTGGCGCAGACTGTCGCGCACCTTTTGCGCCTGTTCATCGAGGACTTGCTGCGGAATTTCCTCCCACATGAAACGCAGGTCCCGCTCCATCGGGATGAGACGCTGTCCCACGGAGCGGCTCTCCGACAAATACAGCGGACCGGAATACTCATATGAATTCCGGCGCGCCAGGAATTCCTGGATCGGCTGGTGGGAAAGATAGCTGGTCGTGATCACGTGGGGCAGCGGCGTCCCGGCGAGCCGCCCCATACGGCGGCTCTTGGCAAGATGCACTTCGATGAAAGTGCGATGCTGTCCGCCGAGCTTGCAGAACGGGTGAAGCGCCTTGACGGTGCCCGCTCCCTGAGTCCACCGGCTCCCGGCCCCGGCCGCAAGGGTGACGACGGCGACCTCGCCCGCCGACAGGGACTCGAGTCCCGCCTTCCGACACTCCTCCGGCAGGCCGGCCGCGGCGTCAAACACGTCCTCGTCCGCGACGTCCTGGATTTGCGTGCTGACGGGCAGACGATTCTGCGCAAGGCCGATCCGGCCCGCTTTCAAATCCGTCCGGATCTGCTCGTGTTGGGCGCGGTCGAAGCCACAACGTTCCAGCAATGCCGGCAGCGAAGCATCGCCGGCGTCGCCGCTCTTCAATCGGGGCAGCAGCCGGTCGAACAGCGTTTGCACCATGCCGCGGAGTTCGGGTGTTGTCCGGCAGGCGGCGCCGAATTTGTCGAGCTCGATCCGGCGCAGGGGCGGGAGCAGGCGCGCCTCCTGACGCAGCAACTGGGGCATCATGAGCGCATAGTAACCTTGAGGCAGGAGACCCGACGGACCCTCCAGCAGGTCCGCCCACGTGCCCTTCTCATTGATGGCAAAATCGTACACGACGGGTTCCATGGCAAAGGGCAGGGCGTGCTCCAGTTCGCGCTTGATTTGCGACATCCATTCCTGGAGGCGGGCCTGGCCCTCCGCCTTGCGGGCGGGGTCAAAGATAAAGCCCATGCCTCCGCCGGACATGCCGCCGAGCATCCAGAACCCGAGAAAATGGGTTCCAAACCCTTCTCGCACGCGCGCCACAAGGGTCTCGGTGAACAGGTTGGTGGCCCAGGGGATGATGTCCTGAATGGGGCCAAAGAAATTCCGGGTGGTTGCCCCGCCCAGCGCGGCCATGTCCTCGCGCTTCAACGCGTCGAGGATTTCGTCGAGAATCGCCAGGGTGCTCGCCCGCGCCCTCCATTCGGCCTGGGACCGCAACAGATACTTTTCGGTCACCATCTCGAGGATAGGGCCAACATTTTGCGCCATGCCGCCGTGGACGAGAACCAGGCTGTCCTGCAGCTTCTGGCGGGCGGCGGGCGACGCGTCGTTGTGGCCAAGGATGCGGTGCCGCGGCATGAGGCGGCCGCGGCTGACGCCGAATTCAGGATCGCCTTCGGCGGCGAGCATTCCCTCGATGAGTTTGATTCCCGGCCAGACGCCGCCGGAATCCTGCCAGCCGCCGCCGGAACCGCCCAGCCATTCCCCGAGCAGCGCGCGCGCCAGCACGAGCCGGCGCTCCTCCTCGTGCAGAGCCCCGTCAAGCGCGGTCGCCTGTCCCGTCGCCCTCATGCAAAGGGAGATCATCGAGGCGAGCAGGTTCGTCGAGACCGCCAGCCGCGATCCCTTCGGTATCCCGTTCACGGAACTGACGAGTTCGATCCCGCGGCCGGGCCCGACCACGCGGGCCAGCAAATCCCCCAGGCTTTGGCCCGAACCCTCGACGCCGGGAGGCACGATGCCGCTGGCGATCACGGCGGCCTTGAGCAGGCCCAAGTAATCCTTCGCGAAATCGAACACGTCCGCGAGGCTCGTGATGTCCGCCGTCGCGCCGAGGTCAACGCTGGTCAAACGCAGCAGGGGTTCATCCAGAACCCGCAGATAGGTCTCCACCGGAGGCCTGGCGCCGGCATCGCGCCCATGAACGCCCAGGTCGATCGAGACGTTCAGGACCTTTGCGCCCTCGGGATAATCCATGCCGAGGAAGAAGATGTCGCTCCAGCCGCAATGGGTGAGGTCCATGCGCACCGGCGTGCGCTCCCGGAGAATGGGATAAGTGCCGTCCTCGCCCCGACGCAACAGCTCCGGACGGATGCGCAGCGGGTGGTCGGCCGGGTGCCCCATCCGGAACATCCACTGGTTGCCGCTGACGGAACGCACGCTGCTGCGGACCTGGTTGGCCAGCGTCTGGATCCCGAGCCGGTAATACGCGACGGCCAGCGCGCTGGAGATCGGATCGGAGGGGCCGTCATGCAATTGCGCCTTGAGGAACGTGGCGATGGCTTCCTCGAACCGGCGTTCGAGCAAATGGGTATAGCCTCCGAACGGGATGAGGTTCTTCGCGCGGATGCCGGGTTTCAACGGCAAATGAAAGCGATGGATGGCGTAGAGGAACAGGAGGGCCCGGACCCGTTCATACAGGTTCTCGCTGCGGCGGCGGAACGCTTCAAGATCGGCGCATTCGCTCATTAACTCGGACAGCGCCGCCTTCCGGCAGAAGGCGTCGAGCGATCGATCGCGCACCGCGGTCTCCGGCGAGGTGATGAGTTCGACGAGCTTTCCAGGCATAGTCAGAAGGGCCGCAACGCGATAACGTTCACTGCGTTTGCGCCAGCACTTCGACCAGATGCGCCAGGACTTCGTCGCGGTCCTTTCCGCTGAGCGCCAGGGCCAACTGGGCGGTAAAGAGTCCATACTGGACGCCGATGTCGTAGCGGCGTCCCTGCAATTCGCACGCGAGGTATCGCTCGCGTTCGGCAGCCTTGTCCAGGGCCTCGGACAGACTCGGGCCCTTGTTTTCCGCCCCGAGTTCGCGGAGGAGTTCCATCACACCCGGCGTCAGGACGTGCATGCCGAAAAAGCACAGGTAATGGCCGGCGCGCAGGCCGGGAACGATCAGCTTTTGCTCGGCCACCGTCGGCGTCGGCTTCTCCAATACCCGATCCACCTGATAGAGCCCCGCTTTGCCCGCCAGCCGCCGCGCGCCGACCGCGCCATAATAGGGAAGCTTGCTTTCGTGGGTGGCTTGAACCGCCGAGACGGCGCACGACTCCGCCGACGCGATTTCGATCAATTGACGCGCGCACGATGTCTGGTTTTTGCTCACGTAAAGGTGATCGCCGACGAGGAGCAGAAACGGGTCGGATCCGGTGAACGGGTGCGCGCACAAGACGGCGTGGCCGTAACCGAGGGGCTCGGGTTTTTGTTCGATGAACTGAATGTGGCCCGCGTGCGGGCCGGCGGCGGCGGCAAACGCCCGTTGGTCGCCCGGGCTGATGACGAGTCCGATCTCCTCGATCCCCGTTTGCAGGACCTCTTCCAGCAGGATCGTGAGCGCCGATTTGGATTGTCCGTCCCGGTCCACCAGCGTTTGCAGAGGCAGGTTGCGTTGGGTGCGGCCGGCGGCCGTGATGACAGCCTTGCGAATTTTCACGGGAGATCGCCCGGTCGGGCGCGAACCGAATGTTTCATACGTTGGCGTCGGCGAGCATAGGGTGTGAAGCGCCGCCTTGCAAGCGGGGAGCTTCAAGACATAGATTGCGGCCGTGCATCTGCCGCCGCTCATCCTGGCTTCCGCCTCTCCACGCCGCTCCGAACTGCTGCGCCGGATGGGTCTGGAGTTTCGCGTGGTGCCGAGCGACACCTCCGAGCTGCTCCAGGATCACCTGACCGCGCAGGAGCTTGCGCGGATCAACGCCTTCCGCAAGGCGCGAACGGTCGCGATCCAGTTTCCGGATGCACTCGTGCTGGGCGCGGACACGCTGGTTTATTTCGACGCGATGTTGTTCGGGAAACCTGAGTCGCTCGAACAGGCGCATCAAATGCTGGAGCAACTTCAGGGACGCACCCACCACGTCGTCACGGCCATCTGCCTGTTCCACCTGCAAAGTCATCGGCGGACCGTTTTCGCCGACACCACCGCCGTGACGTTCCGCGCTCTGGACGCCGCGGCGATCCGGTGTTATCTCGCCAGGGTCAATCCGTTGGACAAGGCCGGCGCCTACGCCATCCAGGAGGAAGGCGATTCGATCGTCGAAAGAATGTCCGGTTCCTACAGCAACGTCGTGGGGTTGCCGGTGGAACGACTCAGTGCGGAGTTGAAAGCCTGGGGGTGACGCGCTGCAGCACTATTCGGCTCAGTTCCTGCCACAGAAACGCGCTCATCAAGGCGCCTTTGGCGAAGCAATCCAGGTTGAACTTCTCGTTGGGCGAGTGCGCATTATCATCCGGCAACGCCAGGCCCAACAGCAGCGTGTCCGCGTGCAATATTCTCTTGAAGTCATTGACGATCGGGATCGAACCGCCTTCGCGCATCAGGACCGGTTCGTGACCGAACGCCGATCGCAACGCGCGCAACGCCGCCTGCGCATGGGCGCTGTCTGGAGACACCAGATACGGGTCGGCTCCGTGGCCCGCTTCGATTTCCATCCGCACGGTCGGCGGACACAGCTTCTTCAGATGCTGTTGGATCAACTTGATAATTCGTGCCGGTTTTTGATCCGGCACCAGCCGGGCGGTGAGCTTCGCCCGGGCCCAGGCGGGAACGATGGTTTTGCTGCCTTCACCCTGGTAGCCACTGGTCAGGCCGTTGATTTCCAGTGTGGGCCGCGCCGCGCGCTGCTCGAAGGGAGTATAACCCTTTTCTCCAAACAGCCTCGGTACGCCGAGCAGCTTCTGATACTCGCGGTCCGTCATCGGAAGACGTTTGAATTGCTTTCGTTCGAACGCCGAAAGCGGCCGGACTTCGTCATAGAAGCCGGGAATGGCGACGCGGCCGTTCTGGTCGCGGAGTTTTGCCAGCAACTGGCTCAGCGCCATGGCCGGATTATCCACCGTGCCGCCGAAGATGCCCGAGTGCAGGTCGCGTGAGGGCCCGCGCAAGGTCACTTCGATCGCCGCGATCCCGCGCAGGGCATACGTGAGCGCCGGGCAATCCGGAGCCGGCATCCCCGTGTCGGAGATGACCACGGCGTCGCAACGCAGCTCGTCGCGATGCTCCCTCAAAAAGCCCGCCAGACTCTTGCTGCCGACCTCCTCCTCGCCCTCGATCACGAACGTGATGTCGCACGGGATCTCAGTGTTGGTTTTGAGGTAAGCTTCGACCGCCTTCAGATGGGCGAAGTTCTGTCCCTTGTTATCACTCGCGCCCCGGGCGAAGAGCGAGCGGCCTTGAAGTCGGGGTTCAAACGGCGGGGATTTCCAGAGGTCGAATGGCTCCGGCGGTTGGACGTCGTAATGTCCGTAAACGAGAAAATGCGGTCGCCGGCGCGAGGTGGCGGCGCGCGCCGGGCGGTTCGGCGCGGCGATGGGATGGCGCGGCGTTTTCGCCAGCACGATGGGATGCCCTTGAGTCGGACACAGCCGGGCCTGCAGCCCGATTTGTTTGCAGTGCTTTACGACCCACGCGGCGCAGGCCTGCAGATCCGCTCGATGTTGCGCTTGTGCCGATACGCTCGGAAAGCGGACGTAATCGCAAAGTTCGTCGATGAAGCGCGGTTCGTTCTGTTTCAGGAAATCAATGACAGCTTGCATTGGGCATCCTGTAGCAGACGAAGGCCGAAATGGGAAGCGAACTCCTTGAAGTGTGCCTCCGTAGCCGCCGTTGTGAAACGGTGGAGATCTCCACTGCGGAACGGGTCCGCCAATTCACATTGGCGACTACAAGGGCGGCACCTGGCGGGAGCGATTTCGCCGTCCGGCCTCCGCGTTTACATGGCGGGCTAGGCGATTTGAAGACCCCGGGTCTGGAATTTGGACGAGATTTTGGGCGGGGGAAGATTGGAGTCGGCGCCGCTGGAAAAGGCGAGATACAGAAAAGCCAGCAGGTTTGTGACGGGCAGGATGAGGAGGATGGCCCATGCGATGTGCTTGCCGCGGGCCTTGACGATATTCAGCGACCAGAGAACCAGCGCGACGATATTCAACCCCGGCACGAAGAACGCGAGGAACCACCAACCCGACATGTTCGCGGCCCGGAGCAGAGGAAGCAGTTGCAGCACGGGAACCCAAACAAGAAAACTGCTCGGGCTCTTGGCTTTGAAACAGATCAAATGGCAGCAGTAGCAAGTGAAAAAATACAACAGCCCGACGATCCCCAGCAACGTGCAGAGAACCTCTGTGCTGATCCGGAGGTCCGGACGATTCCAGTGCCACCGCCGCTTTAAGGTATCCTCGAGCGGTTTCAAACGTTGGCTGACGCCGGTGAGTTCTCGCGCCGTCACCGTGGTAACGTCATTGGTCTTCCGCGGCTTCGGCGTGTCGGGCGTGGCGTAACCGAGTTGCTGCCGGACTTCGACCGGGAGGTCGGTGATCCTGATGCTGGTCATGCCGGCGGAGTGGAAGATGTAAATGTAACTCTCGGCCCGGGTGGTTACCGTCACATTCGTATACGTTCCTGTCCTGGTTTTGAGCACATTAAATGTCGGATCCACCAGCGCTGTGCCGGACACGCCGTGTGCCAGGCCGGCTGCGATGATCAGCAGCATTAGCCTGCAAACGGCAATTCGTTGAATTCGAACAATACTCATAAGTCCTTCGCTCGTGGTTCGGGAACTACTTTCGCCAGAACTTCTGAAACCGAGGCACGAACCATGCCAGCGCCGCACCCGGCATGGCCGGATCCGGATCTCCCCCCCCCGGCGCGGGCGGCGTTGTTGTGCCGGATTGCGGTCGCTTCTATCGAAATGAAGGATTGAATTCGGCGACCGCCTTTTGACAGCATCGTCCCATGCGAATCTCGGTCATCGTTCCGGCGTTCAATGAAGAAAAGTTGATCGGCGAAACGCTTCGTCGCATCCAACTGGCCCAGGTGGCTTTCTCACGCCGGAACTGGGACGTCGAACTGATCGTTTGCGACAATAACTCCAGCGACCGCACCTCGGAAGTGGCGCGGGCGGCGGGCGCCACGGTGGTGTTCGAACCGGTCAACCAGATTGCGCGCGCCCGGAACAAGGGCGCCGAGGCCGCCTTGGGCGACTGGCTCGTTTTTGTGGACGCAGATTCGCATCCGAGCGCGGAATTATTCGCGGAATTGGCGGCGCGGATTGAATCGGGCGGCTGCATGGCCGGCGGCTCCACGATCCGGTTGGACGGGCATCATCGGGGAGGAGACGCCGTGACGTGGGTGTGGAACCGTGTCAGCCGAACGCTGTCCTGGTTCGCCGGCTCGTTCATCTTCTGCGAGGCGCCCGCCTTCCGGAAGATCGGCGGGTTCAACAACGAATTGTTCGCGAGCGAGGAGATTGATTTGAGCCGGCGGCTCAAGCGGCTGGCCCGGGCGGAGCGGAAGAAGATAGCGATTCTGCACCGCCACCCGATCGTGACGTCGCCGCGGAAGCTTCATTTGTACACCGGCCGGGAGTACTTCGGGTTTCTCACCAGGACAGTGTTTTCGGGGGGGAGGACTTTGAGAGATCAAGGCTCCTGTTTCACGTGGTATGACGGGCGGCGGTGACCGAGGTGGCCGGACACGCATGGCGCCCGCGGAGGGCATCGGGTGCGATGGGATGTGATGGTCAGGAGCGCGTATGCGAAGCATTAGCCGCAGTGGGTTGGCGGGTCGATGCCGCCCGGGGCCTGGTTCGCGTGGGACATGGCTTGGCGCGTTGCGGCTGGGCTCCGCCACAGCCGCGGTCCTGTGTGTATTTTGGCCCTCACCTCCGATCCCCCCGCGCCCGGGGGCATCTCGCCGCTTGCCAAGGGCAACGCTGGTTTGTTTAATGC
Organism: Limisphaerales bacterium; assembly: GCA_003159675.1. GTDB lineage: Bacteria > Verrucomicrobiota > Verrucomicrobiia > Limisphaerales > BOG-1460 > BOG-1460. Next base: position 3,336 of record PLQC01000040.1, on the reverse strand, counting down.
CGCGGTGCTACATCAACAGACGCTCAGCCGGCCGGCCGGTTATTCCGGGGTCGGCCTGCACAGCGGTAATCGGGTGACGATGACTTTTCTGCCGGCGCCCGCGAATGCCGGCATCCGTTTCCGACGCGTGGATCTCGAAGGGAAACCGGAAATCGAGGCACGCGTGGAGAACGTCGTGGAAAACAACCGCTCGACCACGCTGGCCAAGGGGAACACGCGCGTCCACACTGTCGAGCACGTCCTTGCGGCATTCGCGGGTTACGGGATCGACAACGCCGTCGTCGAACTGGATTCCAATGAACCGCCGATCGCGGACGGGAGTTCCCGCGAGTTCTGCAAAATGATCCAGGCGGCGGGCATCGCGCCGCAGATCGAGCGTCTCGATCCGTACAAGGTGACCGCGCCGATCGAGCTGCGGATGGGAGAGACCGAGATGGTCCTGCTTCCGGACGAGGGTTTCAAGATCACCTGCACGAGTTCGGACAAGGAAGCGCGGTTCACCCAGTTTTTCACCCTCGAGGTGACGCCCAAGACCTGGGAGCGGGAGCTCGCTCATGCCCGCACATTCTGTTTCTACGAGGAGATTGAATACCTGATCAAGAACGGGCTGATCAAGGGCGGCAGCCTCGAGAATGCGGTCGTGATTCGGGATGACGCGGTGCTGACGACCGAGCCATTGAGATATCCGGAGGAATTCGTGCGGCACAAGATGCTCGACATCGTGGGGGACCTTTCGCTGCTGGGCCGGCCCTTGCACGGCCATTTGATCGCGGTCAAACCCGGTCACGCGGCCAATTGCGAACTGGTCCGCCTGGTGAACGCGCAGATGCGCCGGCCGCTGGCGGCCGCGCAGACCTTCGGGCCGCCGCCGGCCGTTTCGGAAGAGGGCGAAGAGCTGCCGGCGGCTCCGGTTGAGGCGGTGGCGCAGGAAGGCGGCATGGATACCGTGCAGATCATGCAGATTCTGCCGCATCGCCATCCGTTCCTCATGGTCGATCGGGTGGTCAAAATCGATGGAAACTTCATCACGGGAATCAAGAATGTCACCATCAACGAAATATTTTTCCAGGGACATTTCCCGGGCCACCCCATCATGCCGGGAGTGCTGCAACTCGAGGCGATCGCGCAGGTGGCCGGCATCCTGATGATGAAACGCGCCGAAAGCCGCGGGCAGCTCGCGTATTTCATGTCCGCGGAGGATGTGAAGTGGCGCAAACCGGTTGTGCCCGGAGACGTGCTGGTCGTTGAGGTCGAGTTGATCAAGGTTCGGGGAAAGATTGCCAAGGCCAAAGGGGTTTGCAAAGTGCGCGGCGAGATTGTCAGCGAAGCGGCGGTCACTTTCATCCTGCGGGAAAAACAACTCACATGATCCATCCTTCTGCCGTCGTCCATCCGGGAGCTCAGGTGGGGGAAGAGTGTGAGATCGGACCCTGCTGCGTGATCGGCGAGAACGTGGTGCTGGGGCCGCGTTGCCGGCTGCATTCGCACGTGGTGATCGACGGCCACACGAATCTGGGGAGCGACAATGAAATCTTCCCGTTCGCCAGCATCGGCCTCAAGTCGCAGGATTTGAAATGGAACGGCGGCGTCACGCGCACGGAGATCGGGGACAACAACACGTTTCGGGAATACGTCACCGTTCACAGCGCGACCGCGGATGGCGAATCGACGATCGTCGGTTCCCACAATCATATTCTTGCCTACAGCCATATCGCGCACAACGTCCGGGTGGGCAGCCACGTCGTCATGTCCAACGTCGCGACGCTGGCCGGCCACGTCACGGTCGAGGACCACGCGGTTGTCGGCGGATTGGCCGCCGTGCATCAGTTCTGCCGGATCGGGAAGATGGCCATCATCGGCGGGTGCTCGAAGGTGGTGCAGGACGTGCCGCCGTTCATGCTGGCCGACGGGAACCCGGCCCGGACGCGGACGATCAACAAGGTGGGATTGGAGCGGAACGGCGTTTCGGAAGAGGCGCAGGCCGCTTTGCGACAGGCCTACAAAATGTTGTTTCGCGGAGGGTTGACCCTCTCGAACGCCCTGGCGAAGATCGAGAAGGAGTTGCCCGAGCTTCCCGAAGTCGGGCATCTGATTCAATTCGTCCGCGCCAGCGAGCGGGGGATCAGCAAATGATCCGATTCCATGAATTTCGTTCATTGCGTTGCATGTCACTCCGCGTCATTGATTGAGTCAGGGCATGGAACCTCCCCCGCTAACCCCCGGCACCCTCTACCTCGTCGCCACACCGATCGGCAACCTGGAGGACATCACCCTGCGCGCCTTGCGCGTGCTGCGCGAGTGCAGTGTCGTCGCGGCCGAGGACACGCGCCGTTCCGGACAACTGCTCAAACACTTCGACATTTCCAAACCGCTCGTGAGCTGTTTCCAGTTCAACGAAGCGCGGCGCAGCGAGGAAATCATCGAACGGCTGCGCCGGGGAGAAACCATTGCACTCGTGACCGACGCAGGCAGCCCGGGAATCAGTGATCCGGGCGGGCGCGTCGTCGAAGCCGCTCTCAAAGCGGGTTTGCGGGTCGAACCCGTTCCCGGCCCCTGCGCCCTGGTGGCCGCCCTGACGGCCGGCGGGCTGCCGACGGATGAGTTTCATTTCGTCGGGTTCCTGCCGCACAAGTCCGGCCAGCGACGAACGAGACTGGAATCGCTGAAGCCGGTGGACGGGACGCTGGTTTTCTACGAATCTCCGTACCGCATTCAAAAGCTGCTCGGCGAGCTCGACGCGGTCTTTCCCGACCGCACGATTGTTCTGGCCCGCGAACTGACCAAGAAATTCGAGGAATTTCTTCGTGGCAAACCCGCGGAGTTGCTGGTCCTCGCACAGAAACGCTCGCTGAAGGGGGAGTTTGTGGTGATGATTGGACCCGCGGAGCAGCAGTGCGAACCCTCCCCCGCAGACGACAACTCCGAAAGAAAAGCAAGCTATCCGTGAAGGCGGTGTGTCCATCCCTGGATGCGCCGCACGGGTGTGATTAAAAGTGGGGTCATGGAGCGCGGCTGTATGCGAAGCATCAGCCGCAGCGGGTAAGCAGGTTGATGGCGCCCGGGAGTCTATTACCGGGTGTGAAATGGCTTGGCGCGCTGCGGCTGGGCTTCGCCACAGCCGCGGTCCGGTGCGCCTGTTAACCCCCACTTCCAAACGCAGCCGCGCCGCCGCCACAAAAAAATTTGAATTTGGGCGGGCTACAACCCAGAATGGTGGCGATGAAAATTGCCGTTTTGCTGATTTGTGCCTGCTGTTTGTGTACCGCCAGGGCTTCGCAACCCTCGATGTATCACGGCGACTGGAACGATATGGACTAGCCCGACTTTCGCAGAAAA
>PLQC01000086.1 GCA_003159675.1 Limisphaerales bacterium | reverse complement strand
TCATTTTGATTCCATCCTGGATGGGATGAAATGTGGCCGGCTATTCTGCGGGAAGCAGGAAAACGGCTGTTTACCATCAACCGATCGGTGCAAATCCACGGTGCTGCGATCAGATTGCGAGCCATTGGCTTGATGAGCAGGCCACGCCTCCGCCGGTCCCGCCAGTGGATCTGGATTGACCGAGAAGCGCACCATGTTGGCCAGGTTCAGGATGCCGATTCCGCCGGTGCGGAGTCCGAAGATCAAACTCCGCTCTTTGAGGAGGGAATAGATTCTCAGCAACCGGTCCGCTGGCAACCCGGCAACGATCTCCATCCAAAGGAACAAGCGTTGGCCATTGACCATTTGTATGTCGAGAAATACCGGATAGTCGCCTGACGTGCGTGTTTGTGCCCATCGTTGCCGGTCGTTAAGAAACTTGTGGAACTCCGCCTCCGTCAGCTCCAACAAGGCTCCGATGGCGAACGGGAAGTCCCAAACCGAGAACTGGTCGGTGATCAGGTCGATCCGCGTGAGCAGGGGCGGGAGAAACGTGCCAACGGAATACTCGTCGGCGATGAGGATTCTGTCCTGAGTGAAAAGTCGAGTGGGCAAGAGTTCATCGAGCGTGCGGCTCACGAGGTCGGGTTCGTTCTGGACGAAAGTCCGCGTGGAGCCATCAATCCCGTGGATGCGAATTTGCAGGTTTGGACTTGTCTCTTTCATAAGCAGCGTACTGAGGTCGTGGTTCTTGGGTCTGGGTTCCTTGCCTGAACATTCGCGCGCGGGTTAAGATTCGCCGTCCGGGGCTTTGGTCGTGTCACATTGACGTTTCGCCCGGGACGGGAGGTGCATCGAGTTGGGATGTGCCGGTCATAGGCCGCGCAGAATTGTGTCAACACTTCACGTTCGGCCCGGAGCCAGTTTCTCAGACTGCTGCCTTCAGGACAGCCTTCCGCCACCCAGAGCCCGTATGGCCGCCGCTCGATCTGCTGTTGCACCCGCAGATGGTCCTCGGCTGTGAAGTCGATCCACGATCGCGCCTGATCCTGAAACTCGATCCTCATGCTCCGCCTCCTCCGGCAGCCATCGCTTGCCGATGCATATGCGCTGGCTGCAATCCACGATCGTCCCGGTCCATTCCATTTGCGGCTCCGGACAGGATGTGTATTGCTCCGCCAGTGGCCCGGATATTTCGGCGCCTGAACTCTCTGAAGAAATGGATCACCCGGCTCACGTCGCGGTATGAGTTCCAGCAACGTTCGCACGCTCCGTCCTTTGCACCCCAGGTGGGATGAGAGTATTGGATCGCCTGGAGGGTGGTCTTGCGGATGACCGCAGGCTCCGAACTGATGTGAGCGTGGAGGGCTGCCCGAGGACACGTTTTTCCACATAAGGGGCAAATGCCTTGAACCGACGTTTTCATGTCGGCACCTCCAGCACCGAATTAAGCGAGCCGCTGGCGTTCGCCACATTCTCGCCGGCCCGAGAGTCATGAATCCATTTACCGTCCATGACGAATTTGTATTCGTAGCGACCGGGTTCCAGCACGACGCGCTTTTTTCACAGGCCATTCTGGCTGAGGCGGATCATGCGTAGGCCTGCCGGCGACCAGTCGTTGAAATCTCCACTTAGAAAAACGTCTTGTGCGCCGTGACACTCCAGCGCAAAAGTCACTTCGATGCGTTTCGATCTGACGCGCGTTACGCGCAGGGGCCGTTCTTTGGGATGAATTAAGTTTGGCACGAATGTCCTTTCGGCAGGCAAGCGATGTTACTGTTGTGGTTGGTCGTTTGCAGGGGCATATCCGCCGGCCACACTTCTGACTTCCCCGTGCTGGCGAAGGCTCGATCACTGGAGGGCGGATTCACGGAGGCAACCGAGCGCGCCGAGGCGACCCGGCACCGCAATTCGATTCTCTTGATCATGGTTTTCATTTTGCTTTCTTTGCTGCGAGGAACCGGTCCATCTGCCCGGGGTAAAGGTTCCGTCTATTGGAATGGACAACGTGAAGATTAACCTCCCATGAAAGCTGAATTAATTTTGAGCGCTGGATGGGTCGGATCGACACGGGTCGCGCCCGGACATCCAACCGGATATTGGCGCGGTGTCTCTGAACTCCGCGACAGGTCAGCGCCCGGCTTTCCCGGGGCGCAGCCCGCCCGCCAACCGGCGGATGGTGACGCGCAAGCAGTCTATCAGGGCGCGGCGATCAGTTGATCCCAATGGCATTCGTCGATCCAGCGCGCCATCCCACGGGGTCTCCGTTGGGCATGCTGACCAATTCCCTTTTCGGCGCGTTTGCGGGAAGCGTCCAATGGTCGTCCAGGTGGACTCTCGTCGTTCGGCCGTTCTGGATCAGCACCGGCACCACGACCCATGAGTAATCGTGCGCTTGGGCCTTCACGAGAAACCTTCCAGCCGGCAGCGCCACCCGGCGTGGCGCTTGCTCGTAATATCCGACGGTATTGTCCACGTGCTTCAGCCGCTTCCCGCGCAGATCATAGATGGGATAATCGGTGTGCTGATACCAGGTGGGATTGTCGCCTTCACTCTGTCCGACCAGGCTGGAGAAGACTTGCAGCGCACCCATGGAAGCCATGCTCTCGCTGCCAGCGGGATTAGGCCCGACGGGGGCAAGAACAACGGGTGTTGAAGAGCATCCAACCAACAACGACGCAAAGCCAGCCACCAGAAGTATAAAAACGCTTTTCATAATTCTCCATTACTTTCACCAGCCCAACGAAATGAAGCCCTTTTGCGGTTCGTCATTGAAGGGCCTATCGAAGTCGTTGCCCTCAGGAACGCCGGGCGCGATGGCCGCCCAAGGTCGGGAGGATAGTTCCTTCCGGGCAAAATAACTTGCACCGTCCTCTGGGAACGGCGGCAGGCGTTCCGGGATAAAAAGACGGATCATGGGGAGGTCTAGAATGTTCCGGCCCAGACTTTCATCCGCTCCGGATCGGCGAGGAAGAAGCCCGGCCACCAGCGGTCCGCCCAGCACGAGATGACTGTCGCCGATTTGTATTCCGGGGGAACTGAAGTCATCCTTCGCTCGAGCGATCACGAGGCTTATTCCGGAAGGAACTGCCGCTCGACGGGGAGGTTTTTCGTTGTGTCCAATCGCGTTGTCCACGGGCTTTGCCAGCTTCCCGTGCAGATTGTAGATGCCAAAATTGGTGGACTGATACCAGGCGGAATTGTTGCCTTCGCTTCGCCCGGCCAGGTTGGAGAAGAGCAGCAATTCACCCCTGTAAGTCATGCTATTGCTTGCAATTGAATCGGGCTTGGCGGGAGCAAGAGAAACCTGAGCTGAGCAGCATTGGATCAACAACCCAACCAAGGCAGTGGTCAAAAGACTGTAAACGCTCTTCATAAACGCCTCTGGGCTTATCTGTGACCGCCGCCGCCACCGCCCCCATGGCCGCCACCGCCGCCATGGCCGCCCCCCCCCCCNNCCGCCCCCGCCGTGGAAACCTCCGCCCCAACCTCCACCCCCACCGTGGAAGTACCCGCTAAAGCTGTGGGACCATCCTCCGCCCCGCGAACTTGGACTGAAACCGCTTCCGCCGCGCCAGCTTTCCGATGAGAAGTTTTGGAAATTGTGATTCGCGCTATCGAACCTAGGCCCAAGGCTGCCATAATTCCGCCCCTGAAAAGACTTAGAAAAACTTCCAGCGCGAGCGCCGGAATACCCCCGACTTGGTCCAGACCACGCCCACGACCTGGCTGGACTCATCGGACGGGAACCTGTGATCAGTCCATTGCCGTTGGCGAGCACGCCGCGCCTGCTTGCGCCGAACGCAGAATTCTGGGCCAAACTGGGCCGGCTCGCCGGATGCCAGGCACTGCCGGAAACACTTTGCACCGGGGCCCGTTGCCCGGCGGCGAGTTGGCCCGTTCGCGAATTGTAAGCACGGCCAAAATCACCCGCCCCACCCTGGCGCCCCTGGTGGCCAGCCGCGTCGAAGCCATTTCCAGCAAGCTGGCTGTGGCGGTGATAAATATCGGCGCCGGTATTGGCCATCCCGCCGCGGCCCCGGTCCCTCCATCCGTCTCTGTCGTGATCGTGCCAGAATCCAAAACCGCCCCACCACGGGAATGGCGGAAAGCAGCCCCACCCGCCCAATCCTCCAAATCCACAGCCCCAGCCGAACCCGCAGTCAAATCCCCAGCCCCACCACGGCGTCCAGCAATCGGCAAAGCCGCAACCCCATGTGACGGGCGGGCCATACCACACCGATCCGATCCAGGGCGCGTAATCATAACCGGTGCCGTAAACAACCGTTCCGTCATCGGCCACTTCCGTTCCCAGGTAGCCGGGGGTGTAACCTTCATAGACTTGATCGGGACTTGAGCCATAGACCTGAACGTAAGTGAGGTAATGCAGCGGGGACGTTGTGGGAATGGTGTAGATCACCGCCGGAACAGAGGCAGCTGCAGTCCATGGCCCATTGGCCGAGGTCGAAGCGTACCAGATGCCGTTCTGGCAGGCATACCAGGATTGCGGATCCACTTCGATGATCGGCGTGCCGCTGTTCACGACGTACTCGAGCGGAGTGCCTGCGATGGGCGCCAGTTGCATGGCGCCATCGACCTGCGGGTCCTGCATCTGGCTGGTTCGCGCGACAGCGGTGCTTTGCGGAATGCTGTTGGCGATGAGCGCTTCTTCCGCCTGTGGCGTTCCTGGCACGCTCGCCTTGACGTTCTCCTTGGGGCTGGTGTCCGGGATGTTTGCAAAATCGCGCGGCAATTGATTGCCCGCCACAAACCGCCACGGGCCGTTCAGTGACGGAGCGCCGTACCAACGGCCGGAGATCAGCACGTAATTCTGCTGATCGGTCAACAGTTTGAACACGTTGCCCGAAGTATTGGCGGCGTAAAGCAGGTCCGTGTCGGGAATGGACTCATATTCGGGCTGCCCGCTGAAGGTGATGAGCTCGCTGGGCCTCGTAACGACGAAGACGTCCGGTGTTAATGACGTGCTGAGCGAAGGCGTCTTGTGCGTCGTCGCATCAGGCTCACCTTCCAGCAAATCGATCTGTCCGGAATCCAGGGCCTGCTTCTCGGCCGTTTCGGCGCCCGCCGGCGCATGGCTCGCGACCATCCATGGACCTTTGAACCAGGACGCCTGGAGGTAGCCGTCAAAAAGGTGCAGGTAATACCGGCCGGAGGGGTCCTTCAGCAGCAACATGCGGGTGTTGATCACCCGCTCCAGTCCGGTGCCGACAACGGGCCGCCACGAGGGGTGGCCGTCGATGTACACCAACACCGCCGGCCGGGTAGCGATGATGATTGTCGGCGGAGTGTTGTTCAGCGATTCCGCTTTCGGATGTTGTTCGGCGATAGCCAGGCTGGTTTCCAGACGATCCAGTGACAAGGGCTGCACGCGTCTGGGAAACTCCTGGCGCAGCGATGCCAGATAAGTCGGAGTCTGGTCGCGGGCAGAAGGAAAATCGGCGCTCGCGATTTTGACGTCCATCAGCGTGGCGGTACGCGTGCTTTTGTCCACGAGGGTGATAGCTTCAAACGATACCACGCCGTAAATGGGCTGTGACTGGCCGGACACCTGGACAGCCACGGCACTGCGGCCCATGAGCTGGTGGCCGTCCCACGAGTCGCTTTGCGGCTCGAAAATGGTGTAGGTGGTGGCGCCACTGTTATACGCCAGCGGCCATGCGACACTGACCGGCGTGGCAGGCGTCACCGGTGGAGGCGGAGCATAAACGGGTGCAACGGGGGCGTGATAGACAGGCACGTTGGCCGATTGCGCGGCATTTCTCGTGGCGCAGGATGAAAGCGAAATAGCGGAACCGATCACGAAGACCGAGATAATGACGCACTTCATAGCATCGCTCTCCTCAACACTGCCTGATCATCAGGTAAGTTCTCTTTCCAACCGGCGTGGCAGGATATTTATGATGATTTGAGTTCATATTGCTGTCCAATTCGCTCGACGGCTTCATCACCCTATCAACACCTGGCCGTCTAATAATTTAGACCCCACGAACATTATCCCCAGATGAAAGAAGCATTAAGAATCGCGGGCCGGATCGGATCAGAATGAAACGACATCGCGCAGACAGTCTGTTGCGTAAGGGCTTGACAGGGCATAGTTTGTGGAATCCGATCACTAAGGTGCGTTCACAAATGCCAACCCGACTGGATCGTGCGCTGGCCGGAATCTGCCTGAACTATGGTGCTGATCGGGCAGCGGAAGGCACTGGGAATGGCGGTGAAAAGCAACCGGACGGAGAACCGGTTTTCAGGATTACAGGATTACTGTGCCGCCTTCAACGCGTTGAGTGAACACACCGGGCAAGAGGGCGAACATTCCTCAATAAAGACGCGGTTTTTCCTTGGCTGGAGGCCCCTGAGCAGCTTTAATCCGCCTTCAACAACCATTAACAAACAACAAACGAAACAAACTGAATCATGGCAAAAGCCCTGTCCAAATCCCAAATTGCATCTGAAATCGCCACCAAAAACAACATCACCAAGAAAGCGGCGGTGCAGATTCTCGATTTCATCGCGGAACTAGCCTACAAGAACGCCAAGAACAGCTTCACTCTGCCCGGGCTCGGCAAGTTGGTGCTGGTCAACCGCAAAGCTCGCGTCGGTCGCAACCCGGCTACTGGCGAAACGATCCAGATCAAAGCCAAGCGAGTCGTGAAGTTCCGCGTGGCCAAAGCTGCCAAGGACGCCATCCTCGGCACGAAGTAAAACAGGTTCCCATATTCAAGGCACTCTGTTCATTTCAGGGTGCCTTTTTTGTCTTTGTTGTTGTCGTGGAAAATGTCTTCAATCGCCCCACACGAATACACTTGGGCGAGTGTTGTGCCTGACATCGACGGGCTGGGCATTATCGCCGAGAAGCTGACTCAACACTCCAGTCATCCATTGAATTGGTGGAGCAACTACCATCACATGCTTGGACACAACCTCGGCTTTGCCCTATTTGTCTCAATAGTTGCCGCAATCTTCGCGAGACAGAAGATCAAAACGACACTCCTGGTGTTGTTCAGTTTTCATCTTCATTTGCTGGCAGATTCAGTTGGTGCGCGGGGTCCTGATGGCGATCAATAGCCGCTCCCCTATTTGCTCCCATTTTCAAAGCAATTGCAACTGACATGGTCCGGCCAATGGGCGCTCAATGCCTGGCCGAATATGGTTATCACCGCTTCTCTAATTGGAATCGCCGTCATGCTCGCTCGGCAGCGCGGTTTTTCACCCTTGGAAATGTTTTCTGCCAAAGCGGATGCCGCCTTCGTCCGCGCTTTACGGAATCGTTTTCCTGGCCAGAGCGCGGCGGTTTGAAGGCGGACCGCCCTGTTTCAGATGCCGCCGTAAAACTTCCCTTTGAGCCACTCATATCGCTTTTTACGGCGGTCCGCTCCCAAACGGTACCAACCCGTTCCAACCGCTTCGGAAATTGGAAGCCAATTCTGCGAAGTCGGGCTAAAAATCGTACCTGCTCCAGCCCCTATTGCGCGAGCAACGCATGCGAAGGATGCGGGCCTGCGGCAAACCAAGAGCTTCCCGAGAGTGTGTGGCGCACTGGTGGTTTGACCGGCCAAAAAAAGGACAAAGATTCTTGATTGAAGATCAATCAGGGCTTCCGATTCGACACGTCATCCTTTGAACCGGGTTGTCGGCGACCCGTTTCTACTGAATCAAAACAGAACACTATCCTCTATTCTCTATTGCAATTGAACTCGGTAAAAGCGGCGGTTGTAACCGCTGATGGCGTTGCTTAAGGTGATGGTTCCGCTGACAGGTATGGTGGAAGTGCTGACCGGACTCCAGTTCAACAGGTTCGTGGAAACTTGCAGCACGTATCCGCTTGAAGGTGTTAAGACCTTCGTTTTTGACATAGGAAAATGCGGGTTGCGGGTAACGTGAACGGGATCGCGCCGCCGCAATATCGGGTCGGAAATTAAAATGGAACGTCGTCTTGTTCGGGTGGCGGCATGTCGGGTTCGGCTCCTTCGGCGGCCACGGCGGGAGCGGCTGCCGATGCCGCGGCGGGGCGGCGGGGCGCTTCTCCTGCAGCGGGGGCGTCGCCCCGGTTGCCGCCTCCGAGAAATTGAAAGCCTTCGACGACGACACCGAGCTTGCTGCGTTTCTGGCCGGTTTGCTTGTCGTCCCACTGATCGAGCCTGAGCCGGCCTTCGACCAGCAACGGGCTGCCCTTCTTCATGTATTGCGCCAGCGTTTCCGCTTGGCGGCCGAACGCGTCCAGGTCCACGAACGTGGTTTCCTCTTTCGACTCACCGGCTTCGTTTTTCCAGACCCGATTGACGGCCAGGCCGAACTTGGCGATGGCCGTGCCTTTGGGGGTGTAGCGCAACTCGGGATCGCGCGTCAGGTTCCCGACCAGTATGACTTTATTGAAGCTTGCCATGGTTCCCTTTGTGAGTTGAGTGTTTACTTCGCAGGTTTCGGCGCCGGCGCCGATGTAAACATGACGCGAAACACCTCTGGATTCAGAGCAATGCGGTGTTTCATCGGGTCAACCGCCGACGGTTCGCTTTCGAAAATGATGTTCACGTAAAAGCCGGCGTTGTGTTTCTTGTCGGCGATGCGGACAAAACTCCTTTTGTCCATCTTCTGCACCGTCTCGACTTTGCCGCCGGAGGACGTGATTTCGGAAGAGATCCTGTCGATGGCATCTTTGATCCCCTCCTCTTTGCCGGTCGTTTCCAGTATGAACAAGGCTTCGTATCGTTTCACTGCTCTTTTCTTTCATTCGCGGAATCCCGGTCGATCGGGTTTCCGTTAAATTGATTCATTGCGTTTTGTATTCCGTCCGCCAACCAGCATTCCACCTGGTCGCGCACCACCGTCAAAACCTTATCCGCCACGGCCGCTTCGGTCGAACTGAATCGTCCGAGGACGTAATCCGTAATCTCGCGCGCGCCCGCCGCCCGTCCGACCCCGATCCGTTGCCGGGCGAAGGCGCGGGTGGCCAGATGTTGTTCGATCGATTCGAGGCCATGGTGGCCGCCGCTGCTGCCATTCGGCCGCAGGCGGATTTCACCCAGCGGCAGGTCCGCATCGTCCATCACCACGAGCAAGCGCGCCAGCGGAACGCGGTAAAATGCAACCAGCGATCCGACCGCTTCGCCGCTGGAATTCATATAGGTCTGCGGCTCGCACAGGAGCACGCGGACACCGGCTGATTCGGCGCGGGCGACGCGGGCATTGAACTTTTTCTCGTAAACCCAGCCCGCCCGCCATCGCTCCGCCAGACTCTCGACCAGCAGGAAACCGGCGTTATGCCGCGTCCTGGCATATTCCGCGCCGGGATTCCCCAATCCCACGATGAGATGCAAATTCTCCATGCGCGGGGTATCCGATCAACGGCAAGAGCTGGAAGGCAGAATGAAGGAAATGGGCGACAGGCAAGGCCATCGGGCGTTGGCTCCCGCATTCTGCATTCTTCGTTCTCACCTTTTCTTCTCGGCCGATTTTTCGGCCCTCTTGTCCCCCTTCTCCGGGGCTTTCTCGGCGCCCTTCTCCGGAGTTGCGGCGGCTTTGGCCGCGCCTTTCTCGGCGCCCTTGGCCGCACCTTTCTCGGCGCCCTTGGCCGCGCCCTTTTCCGCGCCTTTGCCGGCGGGGGCTTTCTCGGCGCCCTCTTCGCCCTCTTCCTTCTTCTCTTTGATCATTTCGACGTCCCCGGCGGCGACCGGTGTCTCCTCGGTGGCAGCCACCTCTTCCTCCTCGGTGCGCGGCAGGGCCACGGCGACGACGGGAATATTCTTGTCCCCGAGAACTTCCACGCCGGGGGCCACTTTGACTTCACCCAGATGAATGGCACGGCCCAGTTCGAGTTGGGTGACATCGATGATGAGTTGCTCCGGCAAGTCCTTGGGAAGGGCGCGCAGCTTGAGTTTGAACAGCACGTGTTCGAGCACGCCGCCGCTGTTTTTCACGCCTGCGGCTTCGCCGACCGTCTCGACCGGGACCATGACGACGACCTTTTCGTTCTCGGAAACCTCGTGAAAATCCACATGCAGGACGTTGGCGTTCAGGGGATGGTGCTGGACCTCCTGGACGAGGGCCAGGCGCTTGGGCCGGGCATCGTCCTTAACGGTGAGATCCACCAGCAGGTTCTCCGAGAGGGAATGGTTGATGAGATCCTCCATTTCCTCGGCGTTGACTTCGAGGTTTTGGGGTTTGTTCTGCCGGCCGTAAATGATGGCCGGGATCTGGCCCGAGCTGCGCAGTTTCTTCGCTCCAGCCCGCCGGCTGAGCGAGCGAGTCGATGCGTTCAATGGTACTGATTTCATTTTTCTTAAATTCCTGCCGGCATGGCTCCCAGGTCAACTGGTGCGTCCGCCTTTGAATTCAAACAGCGAAGTCACCGACGAATTGCTATGGATCCGTTTGATCGCTTCGCCCAAAAGCCCTGCGACCGACAGCGTCGTAATCTTCACGCCGTCAATGGCAGGGCGAAGGACAGTATCAGTTGTAATCAGCTCGTCAATCACTGATTTTCGCAATCTCTGGATGCCCAGATCGTTCAAAATGGCGTGTGAGACGCAGGCCAGGATCTGTTTGGCGCCCTTCTTTTTCAGCAACGCCGCCGCCGCCGTCAACGTGCCCGCCGTCTCGGTCAGGTCGTCCACCAGCAAAACGTTCTTGCGCCGGATCTCGCCGATCACCGCCATGGATTCCACCTCCGTGGCGCTCTTGCGCCGCTTGGCGACGATCGCCAGGCTGGCCTCCAACGTTTGCGAATAGGCGTGGGCCATTTTCAACCCGCCGATGTCCGGGCTGACGACGACCAGATCGGTCAACCGTTTCTTCTTCAAATACTCATACATCACCGGCGCGGCATAAAGATGGTCCACGGGGATGTCGAAGAACCCCTGGATCTGCTGGGCATGCAGGTCCATCGTCAAAATCCGGTTTGCGCCGGCGGCGATGAGCAGGTTGGCGATGAGTTTGGCGGTGATGGGCACCCGCGGCTGGTCTTTGCGGTCCTGCCGCGCATAGCCGTAAAACGGCAGCACCGTGGTGATGCGCGCCGCGCTGGCCCGGCGCAACGCGTCCATCATGATGAACAACTCCATCAAATTGTGGTTGGTCGGCGGCGATGTCGGCTGGACGATGAACACGTCTTCGCCCCGGACGTTTTCCTCGATCTTCACGAACGTTTCGCCGTCCGGGAACGGTTGGACGGAGCATTTGCCCAGTTCCATTCCGATGGAGGCGCAAATGGCCCTGGCGAGAGGCGGGTTGGCTGTGCCGCTGAAAATTTTCACAATGGTCGCTTTGGTTCGAAACAAAAAGCCACCGACACCGGTGGTCAAAAAGCGAGGAGGACTGTACCTACCCACCTCCTCCGTGCAAGATGAAACTTGAGCCTGCGACCCGCTCGGGCGCATCCTGACACTGCCCCCGGCGCGCGGCCTTCAGCCATATCTATTCAGTCGCAGGGGAGCGCACGCGCCCTCGCGTGCAGTGATTGGCGCCTTGCCAACCCCTTTTGAGCCGTGCGGCCAGTCACCGTTTAGTGATTGCGTTGTGTCCTCCTCCGGCCGGCGAGGCGCCGGTCGGAACACGCGATGGCGCGTGTGCTCCCCAATTCCAACCGCATCGTTCCACTTATGGGTCCGCGATTTCGGGGCGATTCAATGATGATCGTGGCCGCAGCCGCAGCCATGCCCGCATTCGCCGGATTCAAAATCCTCTTCCGTGGGCACACGCCCGAGCTCGAGCGTTTTGGAAACGTATTCGTTGATGGACTTGTGCACGTCGTGAAATTCCTGCTGGGCATCGAGGAAACCACGGGCGACGGGATTCTTCAACAGGGCATCCTTATCCTTCTCGAAGGCTGAAATCTCTTCGCCCGTCAGCGGTACGGAGCGTTGTTGCTTCTCTTGAAGCGCCTGGCCCTTGGACATCACGCCATCGTATTGCGCGCGCGCCGCGTCGTCGGACATGAAGGCATCGATGCCCTGTCGGGCGGAGCGGAGGTCGGGCTGATCCAGAATCGCCTGGCAGAGTTCCCTTGTCTTCTGGACAACCGTGCTTTCTTGAGTCGTTGTTTGCATAGTTTTGTGCGCTGACGCGGGCATTTTCTGCCAGGTAATTAAACGGGTCAGCCGCCGATAATACATCACAGCCCGGGCTTGAATGCAACCCCCTGTTCCCTATAAACTGGAGATCAAATGGGTCAAGGGACGACGATGAAAAGAGATTCGCGACGTGGAGGTTGCGCGGGCGTTGTTTTGCCGGCATTGCTGCTGATGTTGCTGGTTTCGGGATGCGCCCAGACCCACTACTTTATTCCATCACCGCTGAGCGGTCCGGAAACAGATGGCGGCCTTCGATCGCCAACTTCCTGACGATGAATCCGTCGGCGTCACCCAAATAAGTCCCTCGCATGACCACGCTCCAAATCAAACCTCCTGGTTCCTGCGGCTACGACCTGATCGCGCTGGGTGAAATCATGCTGCGGCTTGATCCCGGCGAAGGACGCGTGCGCACGGCGCGCGAATTCAAGGCATGGGAGGGCGGCGGCGAATATAACGTCGCCCGCGGTCTTCGCCGTTGCTTTGGATTGAAGACGGCGGTCTGCACGGCTTTTGCCGACAACGACGTGGGGCGATTGCTGGAGGATTTCATCTTGCAGGGAGGGGTGGACCCCGCGTTCATCCGCTGGGTTCCGTATGACGGCGTGGGCAGAACGGTGCGGAACGGCTTGAATTTCACCGAGCGCGGTTTCGGCGTGCGCGGCGCCGTGGGCATTCCGGATCGCGGGCACACCGCCGCCAGCCAGCTCAAGCCCGGGGACTTCGATTGGGACGACCTCTTCGGCCGGCGCGGCGCGCGCTGGTTTCATACGGGCGGCATCTTCGCCGCGCTCAGCGACTCGACGCCCAGCCTGGTCATCGAAGCGGTGAAGGCCGCGAAGAAGCACGGCACGGTGGTTTCCTACGATCTCAACTATCGGCCGTCGCTGTGGAAAAGCATCGGCGGACAGAAACGCGCGCAGGAGGTCAACGGGGAAATTGCGAAATACGTGGACGTGATGATCGGCAACGAGGAGGACTTTACGGCGTGCCTGGATTTCACCGTCGAAGGCATGGACGAGAACATCAGCCGGATCGACGTGGCGGCGTTCCAGGCGATGATCGGGAAAGCCGTCAAGACTTACCCGAATTTCAAGGTGACCGCCACGACCTTGCGCGCCGTCAAGACCGCCTCGCGCAACGACTGGGGCGCGATCTGCTGGGCGGACGGGAAGTTCCACGAGGCCGCCAATCGCGCGGACCTGGAAATTCTGGATCGGGTCGGCGGAGGCGATAGTTTCGCCAGCGGACTGATTTACGGATTCCTGCAGTTCAACGATCCGCAGAAGGCGGTGGAGTACGGCGCGGCGCACGGGGCACTGGCGATGACGACGCCGGGCGACACTTCGATGGCAACGCTCAAGGAAGTGGAGGCCCTGGTGAAGGGCGCTGGCGCGCGGGTGCAGCGTTAGCCCGGATCTTTCACACCCTTTGGGTGGAACGGGCGACTCGCCCGTGACGCCCGGCCACTGGCCGGGCGGAAGACCGGGGGCCAAACAACCACCAAAGCAAGAGGAGTTTCCGCGAATCGCGAATTATCTCGAATTCATCTCCTGACAAGGAACGGAAGACTTTTCACCGCAGACCTGCCGCGACGGGCGCGAGCACGGCGGGTGGACGCAGATGAACGCAGATAAAAACTCTCCGGGTGGAACAGGCGACTCGGAAAGGGGTCCCGGCAAACGTGGAAATG
>PLQC01000133.1:32375-53654 GCA_003159675.1 Limisphaerales bacterium | reverse complement strand
CACGGATGACACGGATGACACGGATAAGAAAAATGTGCGTGCAGATCCGGGTGGTCCGGGGTCAAACCCTTTCCCATGAAACACGAATCCTGAAAAACATCCGTGAGATCCGTGGTTTCAACTGAATAGAGACGGATTCAGCCCACGTTGCGTTCATACCACTCCATGGCCAATTCCAAACCTTGCTCGAATCCATACGCCGGCGCATAGCCGAGCAAACGCGTCGCCTTGGTAATATCGGCCAGGGAATGCCGGATATCACCGGGACGAAAATCGCGGTAAACCGGCTTTTGGTCCGGCAGAGACGGGGTTCCCTGCCGGAGGATGTCTCTGAGCAGTTGAAAGAGCTTGTTGAGGGTTGTTTGTTTACCGAGAGCGACGTTGTAAATCTGGTTGAGCGCTTGAGCGTCGGTGACCGTGCCCGCGAGCACATTCGCCTGCACCACGTCTTCTACGAAACAAAAGTCACGGGTGGTTTCGCCATCGCCGTTGATGAAAATCGGCTCCTGCTTGAGCAGGGCGGCGATCCACTTTGGAATGACCGCTGCATAACCGCCTTCGGGGTCCTGGCGGGGACCAAATACATTGAAATAGCGCAGGCCAATGGACGGCAGCCCATAAAGGCGCGCGAATACGCCGGCGTAACCTTCGTTCATTGCTTTCGTCGCGGCGTATGGCGACAGTGGCCGGCCGACCTTGTCTTCCACCTTCGGCAACGCAGGATCGTCGCCGTAAACCGCGCTGCTGGAAGCGTACACAAATCGCCTGCTCCCGGCGTCGCGCGCGGCCAGGAGCATGTTCAAAAAGCCGGTCACGTTGCTGGAATGACAAAGCAGCGGCTTCTCCGTGGAAAGCGGGACTGACACCAGGGCCGCATGATGCAAAACGATTTCCGCTCCCGTACAGGCTTCCCGGCAAAGTTCCAGATTGGCGACGTCTCCCTTGCAGAGGTGAAATCGCGCCCATTGAGACGGCGTCACCCGCGCCTGAACTGCTTCGAGATTCTTCTCCTTTCCACTGGCAAAATTATCGAGACCCCTCACACGCTGGTTGAGTTTGAGCAGCGTTTCGAGGAGGTTGGAGCCGATAAATCCGGCGACGCCCGTGATCAGCCACGTGCGCGGCGCGGATGTGAGCCGGCCCCGGAGTTTATCGTAATGAGATGCTGCCGGTTCAGGATGGCTGACGTCCATAGGCGTTGGCTGACAGGACTTCACGGTAGATTTCCACATGTTGTCGCGCAACATTTTCAGGATGGTAACGCGCAACCATGAGGGCATGCGCATCATTGGGGCGGAAATGCCCTTGTGAAATCCAACGGGCAATGGCCTCGGTCAATCCGCCCCAATCATCCTTTGCAAAGAGTTCCGCGCCGGGTGCGCCCTGAGCAATATCCACAATTCCGCCGACCCGACTGCCGAAAAATTTCAAATTTCGCGCCAGCGCTTCGACCACCACATTGCCGAAAGCCTCCTCGGTGGGAAAGTGAACGACCCCGGCAACGGCGTCATAACATCTGACCAACTCACTTTCCGGTTGTGCGCCCAGGAAACATGCGCAACCTTTCGCTTCCAACGCCTTGATTTTCTCAAGAAATGCCGCGACATACGGCGTCGGGGAGGTAAAACCAATAAAACGGAATTCGACCTTCAGCCCCCGCCGATAAAGCGCCTCCGCCACATCCAACAATTCCAGTTGGCGCTTTCGCGGGCTGATCACACCGGCATTCAAAAGAACGCAGGGACGCGGGTTCATCTCCGGTGCTGGTTGGAGAAAGTCAAGCCGCGATGCATGAGGGGACAGCCAGGTTTTTCGCGCGCGCGGTCGAACCAGGCTTTCCGTGTAAGTTGAGTTGCAAAGAACACCGTGGGTTCGTGGCAGCGTGAAATTTTCAAGGCGGGCGGCCAGCCAAAGATAGCTGCCGATTCGCGGCCGGTCCATCCGCGCCAGTTCAGCCATGTTTCCTTGAATGGTCACGACGTTGGGAAAACCCGAAAACACGGCGCTGATCGCGCATTCCCGCTCCGTTCCCATCCCATGCACGATGTCCGGTTGAATCTCACGCAGCTTTCTTCGGAGGGCGCGGATACAACCCTGATAAAGGGTGCGCAACCAACCGATCTTCGGCACATGAAGGCTGTGAAACCAGATGTTGGGTGCGAGTTTTTCAGGCGACGAAGCCATCGGCCGTTGCGTGCAGGAGAGGATGTGCACTTCGATGTTGGAAGGCAAAAAGGCCAATCCCTGGAACAGCGAAGTGCTGCCGCCGCCAAAACTCGGATGAGGTTGCCGGTAATCACGATTGTGCTCGCGACTGTCGGTCGTCAAAATTGCCACGCGCATAGTGGACTGCTTCAACAAAAGATTGGATCGTTGATCTGCGCGATTCCCGACACCTTGAAGGACTGACTGCCGATGGCTTGGCGCTCTCTCCATCCGGTGAGGAAAATGCCCCAACCGTGCTTGCAGAGTTCAACCAACAGTGAGATGCGGCGGCTGTTCCTGCCATAGTAAGCACGTCCGGCCAGATGAAGCCATTGCCGCTGCAGCAGCCCCTCCTGGTGAAGCCGCACCGCTCTGAACAGCCATAGGCGGTACAGCGTCGTGCGCCACGTGGACCATTGGGCGGCGGCTAACGTCGAAAACTGGGCTGCGGTACTCAACGCGCAGAGCGGCACCAGTCGGATCTCGGCGCGACGCACCGCGGCACGGTCGGGATCAGATGTGAGTGAGCGCTCATGCACGCGATATTTGTGCAAAGTTCGGGCATCCCACAGGAGATCAAAACCGGTCGCTGCATGGAGAAGCCAGAGATACCAATCCTGCGCGTATTTCCAGTCACACAAAAAAAACGGCAGCAGGAGGCGAGTGAGGTCGCTCCGCGCCATCACGGAACTCGTGCTGATAACGTTGTGCTGCAGCAGGACCGCAAGCGCGCGCGTCCCGTCCATTCTGGCTGGGAAATCAAGCTTTGGCAGATCGAAACGTGCCGGGCCGCCAGCGGCATCAATGAGCTCCGCGGGGCCATGGACCATCACAGCCCCGGGTTGTGATTGAAGCAGCTCAAGTCGCTGAGCAATGAATCCGGGGTACAGGACGTCATCCGCTCCCGGGTTGCACCAGTATTCCCCTTGCATCAGCCCAAGTAATGCCGAGGTTGCGGCGTTGACGCCCCGGTTCGGACTCCAACGCAATATCCGAAAACGCGGATCTCTGCCGAAGGGCGCCAACCCTTCTGCTGTCCCGTCCGTGGAACCGTCGTCGAGAATCAACACCTCGAAATTCTGGTGGCTTTGCGCCCGAATCGATTCGCACAACTCGGCCAGATAGGGCGCGGCATTGTAAGCAGGAACAAGAATGCTGACCAATGGGGAATTACGATTCATAGAGCGATCACCGCATCGCGGATCCCGACATAAAGGCCCTGGTCCTTGTTGTCCCATCGCACCGTGCGAAAGCCCACATTCTCCACCAATTTCTTGAACTCCGGAATCGCGCGCTTCTTTTCGGGGTCCGGTAAAGAAAATACGGAAGTTTGACGATGCCAAGTCGGAGCAAAATGATCAGCCATGGATTATCGAAGTGTCGTTTGATTTGGAACACCGATTTCACATGAGCCCATTGCACGCCTAACTTAGTCATAATGAACGGTTCCAGTGTGCGAATGTTGAAGAATCTGTCGAGTGGAATTGCACAGCTGGAGTGGCTTCTTTAAAATGCTAATGCATTCATCCCTTCAATCGCTTTGCATACTCGGCCAGCAGGCGGTCGGCATAATCCTGCCAGGTGTTGCGNNGTGCCAATCACGGGCAATCCGCATGCGAGCGCCTCAATTTGTGCACAGGCGATGCCTTCTTCCTGCGATGGAAAAACAAAGGCGGTGCAGGTCTGCAATAGTTTGGCCAACTCTGGATGGGGCAGGTACGGAATGTGTGTGAAGGTACCCTCCCATTTCGGTCGCTCCATTCGGAAATCGTGTTTGTATTGTCCCACACAAATGAGTTCAGCCTGTGGCAGCCTGGCTTTGACCATTTCAAATGCCCGAAAAAGATATTGATGCCCCTTGCGCACCGTAATGGTCCCCACGGAAATAAACCGGGGAACAGGAGGTACAACCATGCGCTTTTTGAAAATCGTTGTATCCGCTCCCATCGGATTAATCATGACTTTCTCTGGTGGAATACCATTCCAAATCATTGATTCCTTGCAAAACTTGGATTGGACAATAATGAGATCCGCTCGCTCCAACTCCCGGTTCATCCGCGCGAACATCCATCGCGGGATCGGCACACGCTCGCCCGGGCACCAGATGTCGCATTCCCGCTGCACAAAACCATAGTAAGTGGTCGGATGGCTGTTCTGGAAATCAACCACCTTGAGTGCGCCATGCTGGTCCGCACGGTCGAAGAATTCGGTGGCATAGCCCATGATGGCCTGAACCACATCAAACTGCGGCCACGACTGGCAGCGCAGCCACGCGCGCCAGATCGGGAAGAAGGCGTAAAAGGCGTGCTCCGTCCAAATTTGCGGCGCGCAATGAAGAAAAGGCTTGATGGCCAGATGAAATGGCCAGCAGCGCCGGTATTTTTCCCGGCTCACGTGCGTGCTGTTTTTGAAGGTAATCCACAAACCGGCGAGTGCGTTTCTGGCCTCGAACCCTTTGGCAGCCCTTGGTAAAGACCATGCGCCGCAAGTGGCCAGCAAAATTTGAGGCGGTTTTTCGATGGTCATTCTGCTGCTCCTGATGTCCTCAACCTTGGCCACAGGCGTGTGGTGGTTGCCGCGAACGAGTCACGCTCACGGGCGGCACAAATTGACTTTTGCCAAGCGGCGTTAATGCAAAGGAAATCATAGTTGACAGGACCATGGAATGAACTCAGATCATGTTCGATTGGGGGATATACAATACGAACCGCCACCTGGAGTCGAGCGCGATCCTCAAGACCAACGCGCCTCAATCTTTAAAAGCCCGCGCCGGACTGGCAGCCGCGCGTTTTGGCCAATGTGGAGTCATTGTCGTTCGAGTATTTAGAGCGCGAATTTCTCGGACAACTCCAAGCCTGCAACCTCATTCACGCCCCCGCTTGATTTTTTGTCAACCGCCCCAACAAAGGGTGCTGGCTGCATCCGACCTGATGGCCACGCCCATACTGAACTTGCTATGAATGTCTTCTTGAACCAGAATTTTCAAAATGTCCCTGGCTGTTTTGTAGCCGCACCGAATTGCCTTCACGGCACACAGGCGGCCCGGGAATAACGTCTAGTTATGCTGAATCCAATTACGTTTGCACGGAAACCGGAGTATTTCTTCCACCCTTCCCAGGCATTGCACCGCTTCCGCCGCCTTTGGCACAACACAAAGGCCGAGGAAATCGTCCGGCTGCCCTGGGGTGCTTTGGTAAGAGTGAACACCGCCGAAAACGTCGGGATTGACATTTATCAGTACGGCATCTTCGACAAAATCGTGCCGGAGACAATCTGGCGGTTGCTGGACGCCGGGGAAACCGGCGTTGATGTCGGCGCCAACATAGGCCAGAACAGTTCCGCCATGGCCTTCCGGTCAGGTCCATCCGGACGGGTAATTGCCTTCGAACCCCATCCGGAAATTTTCGGGGAATTGAGGACGAACGTTGGCCGTTGGCCGGCATCATTGACAACTTGTCTCCAGCTTGAAAACGTCGCCCTGGGAACGACTGATGGCGAAGCTTGCCTGGCTGACGGCCCGGAATTTCAACACAACCGGGGATCGGCTGCAATCTGCAAACCGGCCAGCGCAACCGGTCGGACATTCAAAGTGCGCTTGCGCAAGCTTGACAACTATGTCCCGGAATCGACCACCGTTGGTGTTTGCAAAATTGACGTGGAGGGCCACGAATTGGACGTTCTCGAGGGGGCAAAGAAGACACTGGAACGGAAAGGCATTCGGGACATCATTTTCGAGGATTTCAAAGCGCAGCCAAGTCCGGTAACCCAACTGCTGCGTCACCATGGTTTTGATATTTTCCGATTGGTCGAACGGTGGCTAAAGCCTGTTATTCTTCCCTTGGAAACCTCCCCCGAAAGCGGAGGCTTTTTTTCTTACAATTATTTGGCAACGCTGAATCCCCAACGCGCAGCGAACCGGTTCCGAACGCCGGGCTGGCGCTGTCTGATGCATTTCTGAGTTGCAGATGAATGATTCCATTAAAATTGCGTTGGTGGCAGGCGGCTTGAACCTCGGCGGGTCCACCACGTTTCTTTGCAATCTGGGCGGTGAACTGATTCGCCGGAAAATTCCCGTCGAGGTGTTGAGTTTTGAAAGGGAAAATCCACTGGCGGAAGATTTCCGTCAATTGAACGTTCCCGTGCTGTGCCAGGACGAAAAGCGGGGCATTTTTGAAGATCGCCTGCGGGCCGTGCTTCGGGAACTCAGCCGGTTCCAGCCTTCCGTGGTGCTGGCCACCCTGTCTGCGACTTCATTTGAAGTGCTGCGCTATCTGCCGACCGGTGTCTTTCGCGTCGGCGTCGGTCAGGCCGATCATCCCACCACCTATGAAATGATGTGGCATTACGTGCCGTGGATGGATTTGGCGGCAATGGTCTCGCAGACCATGAGACAAAAGGCCGCCGCCATGCCGGAATTTGCCCGCGTGCCGGTGGCATATCTGCGCCACGGTGTGCCCATGCCATTGGCAGCAGACCTGCCTGTGCGTGACTGGAGCGCCCCGCAGCGAATCCTTTACCTGGGACGGCTGACGCGCGAAGAAAAGCGCGTGCATCTGTTCCCGGAAATCCTGTCGCAACTGTGCGCCAGCGGAATGCCGTTTCATTGGACGATTGCCGGGGAAGGCGAGGAGCGCGGTTTTCTGGAGGCGAGCTTGAAGCCGGTTTCGCCCAACCAGACCGTTTCCATTATCGGTCCGGTCCGGTATGCCGATGTGCCGGCGTTATTGAAACAGCACGACATTTGTTTACTCACATCGGATCACGAGGGTTTTGGATTAAGCGTGCTTGAAGCGATGGGATACGGCCTCGTGCCTGTGGTCAGCGATTTACCCGCAGGCATCCCAGAGATGGTAGACAAAACCACTGGCATTCTCGTGCCAGTGGATGACGTGGCCGGATATGCCCGTGCCATCATCCACCTGCATGAACACCGGGAAGAACTGGCCGCCAAATCCGCCGCCGCGCGCGAACGGGTGAAAAAGGGTTTTTCGGTTGAAGCCATGACCGACCGCTGGCTGGCGGCTTTCCCTCCAACAACAGCCCCGATTTCTGATTGGCCAAAACAGTGGTCCATCACCGCCCCGCTAACCGCCAGTCACCCCATCTATTTTTCACCGCCGGTGCGAGTCTTGCGAAGAATGGTCGCGCGTATGCGGAATTAGAGCATGAATCAACAACCCAAAACCAGCCATCTGGAGCGGATTGATGTGTTGCGCGCGGTGGCCATTTTGATGGTGGTTTGTTTTCATTTCTTGCCGTCCGTTACCGGACAATATCAGCTCGGTTGGAATGGTTTATGGCGAAATGTGCGGGAAGTGCAGACCCCGTTGATGTGGTTTTTATATCCGTTCACCCTTGGTTGGAGCGGGGTTTCACTTTTCTTCGTCATCAGCGGATTTTGCATCCATTACTCGTTTCTGAAACATGAAGCCGCCCCCCCCCCCAGGAAACCCGTTCTTGAAAATCTTTTTCTGGAAAAGATTCTGGCGGATATACCCGCCATACTTCATCGCCTTGGTGGTCTTTTATTATCTGATGCTGCGGCATCTCGAAACCAGGACGTCTGCCGGCAATTTTTGGTTGCATCTGCTGCTGATTCACAATTTTGATATTGACGCGTTTTTTGGCATCAATCCTGCATTTTGGAGCCTGGCTGTTGAAATGCAGTTTTATCTGCTGTTTCCGCTGGTGTTGATGCTGCGCCAAAAAGTCGGGATGAAAAGTGCGTTTTGGTTTTTCGCGGCAGTGAGCCTTGTCTGCCGAATCACGGCCTTGTTTTTACAGGATTGGAGCCAGCCACCAAGTCAGTGTTTATGGTATTTTACTTTGACACTTTTTGTGGACTGGCTGCTGGGGGCATGGCTGGCAGAAAAATGGCTGGCCGGGCAACGCCTGCTGGGAGCCTCCCCCGGCAAGGCGCTGGCGCTGGGAATTCTGGCCGTGGCTCTGACCTGGAATAAAATCACAGCGGTCTTTTTGGGATTCACGGCTTTCTCTCTCTGGTATGCCACGCTGATGGAATTGTATTTATTTTCCACGAAACCCTTTGGCCGCTGGGAAAAAACGATCGTTCCGGTTGGTTTGTGCAGCTATTCCATCTACTTGTGGCATCAACCCTTGCTTGGCCGCGTGCTCCATTGGCTGCACAATTTTGGTCTGCCACAAACACCCATCGCCAATCTTGCCGTCCTGCCCGTGGATGTGTTGGTGATGATAATTCTGGGATTTGTTTCCTATAAACTGGTTGAATTGCCTAGCATTAACCTTGGCAAAAGGCTTTACAAAAAAATGAAGCGACGAATGCCACGAAAAATTACCATCCAGGTCCCTTGACCGCCAGTCACCCCATCAATTCTTACCGCCAGTACGCACCTTGCGGAGAATGGCGGCCCGGCTGCGTTTGAAGTAATAGCCACCAAGAACGGCAAAGGAAACTTGCCGGCTGTTTGCAGCAATGGGTCGGAAGCTCCTGTCAACTTCCTTTTCAGAAAAGTGCATTTTCTTGAAACCTTGCATCCGCAATATACCTTTCGAAACGTGTTCAGCAATTTGTCCCAAAAACTTGTCGGCAGCCGGTGGACATGGTTCCTGAAAGGCCTGCCAGTCTTGCCCCGCGCCGCCGCCATGTTTAGAGCCAAGCGATATACCATGACGACTCCAGTCCGGTGCCGCCGGCTTTGGGATTCCTGCAAATCGGTGTTGGAGGGAAAGGTTCCCGGCTGTTTTGTGGAATGCGGAGTCTTGAAAGGCGGTTCCAGCGCAATCATGGCCCTGGCAATCAAACATGCCCGGCAGGAACGCCATCTGCATCTGTTTGATTCATTTGAAGGACTCCCCGAACCGGCAGAAAAAGATGGCGAACATGCCGCCATTTACAGCGGCGGCCGAAATTAGGGAAAATTGGTCACAGTCAACCAATGTCGTGCGGGATTGGATGAGGTGCGCCATTTGATCTTGGACAAGATCAAGATGCGGAGGGAGCTTGTCCATTTTCATGTGGGTTGGTTTCAAAACACGATTCCAGTTGACGCCGGGCAGCTTGGATCAATTGCATTGTTGCGTCTGGATGGAGATTGGTATGCCTCAACCAAGATCTGTCTGGAACATCTCTACCCGCTTTTGTCACCTGGTGGCATTATCATTTTGGAAGATTACTATTTCTGGGAAGGCTGCCGCAAGGCAACGGTTGAATATCGCAAACAGAACAAAATCACCTCTCCAATTCAACGAATTGATGCGGATGCTGGTTTTTGGGTGAGGATATGACGGGCGAATGTTTATTGCTCATTTTGGCCGCTGCGCCACAAACGCCCAGCCGAGCGTGTGGATGTCGTGTTTCAAGCGGCAGTCGCACCAGAGGAAGAAACGGTTGATGAGCCGGTTGACCGGCCGGGCGGCGATGGGTTGCGTCTGCTGGATGACCTGCCCGATGAAGGCATAGGAACGGCCTCGCCTGAACAATTGTATGGGAATGGAGGTTAAATCAGGATGAGGATGCAATCAACACGCGTTTCAAAATTGGGCCAAAGATTTTCGGGGCGCGTGAAAGAATCTCCCGTTGAAAATCAGATGGCAACCCAAACCTGAGGAATAAAAACCCGCCCACAACCAGGCTGACCAGCACATGGATGCCAAGCCTCGGCAGGGCAGACAGCGGCAAGAGCGCCCACCATGCCAGCGCGGCCAAAGGCAGGTAAAACAAGAGCATTCTTCCCATGGGCCGGAGCCAGTCCAAACCGACTTCGCGGAGGGAAAAATTGAAATAACGGCTGATGCGCCGGACACCGTAGGCACCGCTGAAGCAAGTGCTGCACACAATCGAGCAAGCGATGATGGCCGGCAGGCCGCCCCGGCGCGCCACCAGCAGCGACAGGGTCACAAATACCATGCCTTCCATAAAATAAACGTAGCGCATGAAACCGATTTTTTTGGTCAGCAGCACAAACCCGTTGTGACAGTGCAGCACAGCCACGACGATCATCCAGACACCCAGCAGCACATCGTTCATCACGGGCCACTGGATTTTGCCGTGAGTCCAGAACGGAATGAACAGGCTGTTGCATAGCACGAATGAAACCGCCGCAAAGCCGCTCAGCGAGGCGGTTAATATCACGACCGCCCGGTAGCGCTCCCGCAGCCGGGCGATTTCCCCGCGCACCATCATCTCCGCAAAGGCTGGCCCGGACATGTCCGAGATGCGCCAGATGACTTGCGAAACCAGGTTGAACACCCGTAGGCCGACCGACCATACGGCGGCGGCCGACAGCCCCAGCATACGCGTGATGATGATGGTCTGGCTGGCTATGATGAGCTGCGTGCCAACCGACACCAGGAAGATATCCTTGCCAAAAGCGAAAATTTCCTTGAAATGAACCCATGAAGCCTTGCCCCATCCGCCCCGTCCGGGGAACAATTTAAACACTTCACAGGCCAGCCACTGGCAAACCACCGTGGTCATGGTCGCGCAGAGCGCGGCCCACGCCAGGCTGAGCACCCCAAATCCAAAATGGAAGAAAACCCATAGGGCCGCAAAGTTCACGGCGAGGCTTAGAATCCCGGTGTAGTTCACCAGGTCCATCCGCTGGTGCGCGCCCAGAACCAGGCTCAAAATCCGCGTGCCAAAGCTCAGCGCCGCGACCCCGCATTGCAGATACACCAAATGAATGAATTCCGATTGCAACTCCGCCGGGATTGCCAGCAGGCGTGCGAAGGAATTCGCAAAGACCAGCCCGGTCACCAAAATGATCGCGCCTTGCACCAGGGAGACCAGCCAGCCGGTTTTGATCAGGCTGCCATAATGTCCGCCATCGCGGTCGTCCTTGTGGTCAATGATCAGGCGCGCGGCGGAACCCGACATGCCCGCGTCAATGAGGCTCAGGTAACCGACCAGCGAGCCCATCAACGCCCAAAGGCCGAATCGCTCCTTGTCGAGGTAATACAGGGCCATGGGCACTGACGCCAGCGAGTAAACGGCGACCGTCGCCAGCAGGACGTAGCTGGAAGTCACACCATGGATTGCGCGTTTGAACCGGGACATATTAAACTTTTCGCCCTTTGGCGCGGGCCTTCTCCGCTGCCTGAGAATTCAATTCCAGCCCGTAAGTTTCCAGACCCGCTTGTTTGGCCAGATCCAGGGAATATCCGCTTCCGCAGCCGACGTCCAGGACCCGCTTCAACTCCCGCCGGCGGGCAAATTGCAGCGTCCGTTCGAATTCAGGCCGACCCGAAGAAAAATATTGCGGATGTTCAAGCTGGCGGAAGAACGTTTCGTTGCCTGCAAGAGCCGGATCAAAGAATGCGAAGCCGCACGCAACGCACTGCGGCATCGCTACCCGGTATTGTTCGTTAATTCTGCCCCAGGCTTCCGGTGTGAATTCGCAACCCAATTCCTTCCACAGCATTCGCAACTGCCGGCCGTTCAGTTGTCCGACCGTCCGACTTTCCCGCTGCGGCCAGAGAGGGCACGCAGAAGTTCCCGCTGCGGGGTCCGGAGTAACCGCTTCGTGATTCATGAGGCTCTCAAAATTTCCAAAACCGGTTTTCAAAGGATAAACAGGTCAAAAAGCTCACCTCTCGGAAGAAGCCGCCTGCGAAACAGACTTTATTCATTGGGGCCAAAGTGTGTTGCTCCACCGCTCAAATCAACGAGATAACTTGTCCATAATAACGAAAAGCCAGTTCAGCGCGTCGTCTCATTTACGTTCCCCGTATTTCGAGAGTCTCCGCGGAATTTTGGCCAGGGGGTCCGGGCAAGGGGTTGGTTCGCATCCAGTGCCAGGAACGAATAATACTTGCCGTGAGCGTAAACTGTGCCGTCCGCGCCAATGGCTGGCGACCCGCAGCCATAGTTATTCCATAAGAAAAATGACCACCGGGAGTGCCCGTCCGTATCCAATGCCACCAGATCGCCTTCCCAGGAAACAACATAGGCTGAGCCGTCGGCAACGACGAGCGGAGGGCCTTCGACAACACCGATCATTTGCCGCTCCCATTTCTTTTTTCCGTCCGGATCGATGGCCCACACGTAATTGTTTACCCCGACGTAAAGCGTGCCCTCCAACCCGATCACAGGCGATGATTCGGTAATGCCGCCGGTGTGAAGCCGCCACCGCAGGCTGCCGTCCTCATTCAGCGCATAGAAGAAGCCGTCCACCGAGGTGAAATAGACGACCCCCCCGCCGTTCAGCGCCGGGGAGGAAACGATTTGCCCGCCCGTCGCGAACTCCCACCGTTTCCGTCCTTCGAAGGTGAGCGCGTAAAATTTCTTGTCGTGAGATCCGAAATAGATTGTCCCGTCCGCCCCGACGGCGGGCGACGAATCGATTTCTCCACCGGTCTGGAACCGCCATTTCACCGAGCCATCAGGGTTGAGCGCGTAAAAGTGCTTGTCCCAGGAGCCGAAGTAAATCGTGCCGTCCCGCGCCAGAGCGGGCGACGAATCCACCCACGCTTCCGTAGCGAATTCCCATTTCTTCTTCCCCTGCGGACTGATCGCGTAGAATTTCCGATCACGGCAACCGAAATAAATTGTCCCGTCCCTTCCGACGGCAGGTGAAGACTTGACCTCGCTGCCGGTCTTAAAGGTCCATTTCGAGACGCCGTTCGAACTCACTGCCCAAAATCGTTGACCGAAAGCGCCCAAATAAATCGTGCCGTCCTTCCCAATCGCAGGTGAAGAATCACTACGGCCGACACTAAGCTCCCATTTGCTTGCTGGAGAAGTTTGGGCATTTTTCTCGCCAGACGCGACCGCCCACGTTGTCAGAGAGACAAAAAAATATGCGGCACCTCGGACCGCACACGCCAATCCGGACAAACGCCGGCTGGCATGATTTGTTTTCGGGCTTGGGCACAACGCGATCATTAAAGGTGTTGGAATCCGGGTTAGAGCCGTCAGCCAGCAGTCGCTTTCAGCCAGTGCGGGTTCTTCTCCGCGTGCCCGGCAATTTGCGTCCAAATGGCTTCCAGGGAAGTTTGCGGTTTCCAGTTCCAGACGTGCTGGGCCAGCGTTGAATCCATAGTTCAATGGCGCCTCCGATAATCGTCCCGGCTGAAATACTTTTCCAGCCAGATATAAAGGCAGATGAACAGATAACGGCTGCCCATTTCCTTGATCTTGAGTTTGGAGGGCCCGGTGCGACGGTTGCGCCAGGTGATGGGGATCACCTTCCAACTGTATCCGCGCACGATGGCCTTGAGGGGCAGCTCCACCGTGAGATTGAAATGCGGTGAGATCAAGGGACGGCAACCCTCGATGACCGTGCGCCGGTATGCCTTGAATGCGTTCGTGGTGTCGTTCAGCTTGATCTTGAACAAAATCCGGATGAAGAAGTTCGCAAGCCTGTTGAGAATCAGCTTCACGCGCGGGTAGTCGATCACGCCGCCCCCCTTCATGAACCGGCTGCCGAATACGCAATCATAGCCCTCGTTCAGTGTCTCCCAATAGCGCACCACGTCCCGATTGTCGTCGGATTCGTCCCCCATCATGATCACCGCCGCGTCCCCCTTCATCTGGTCCAGTCCCCGGATGACGGCCCGGCCGAATCCGTGTGGACCTTCATTTTTCAATGGAAGAAGAACCGGGAGCCGGGCGGCGAGCTGGACGAGCAGTTCCCAGGTGCGATCGGTGCTGCCGTCATCGACCGCGATGATCTCGTGGGGGATGTTGTGCAGGCGCAACTCCACGTGCAGGTGCTCCACGGTCGAGCAAACGCACCCTTCCTCGTCGCGCGCGGGAATCACGATCGAGAGCAGCTTGACCGGGGCGGCCCTGGGTGCCATGTCGCTCATGGGTCCAGCGTGGTTTCCAGCCACTTCGGATGATGCTCAGCGTGCGCCGCAATTTCCGACCAAATCGCCTCCAGTGACGTCTCGGGTTTCCAGCCCCAGACACGGTCCGCGAGGGACGCATCGAGCACCAGCCAGGGAACGTCGAACGGCCGCGTCTCCTTCTCCCGGCCCACGGCCCGCGCACCGAACCGTTGCTCGCACCACGTGCTCAATTGCCGCAGCGACGCGCTGTGTCCGGCTCCGCCGCTCACGTTCACGATGCGAGGCTTTTTCGCGTCCGGCTTCTGCATCTGGCGGACGACCAGGGGCAGCAGGTCGCGGGCGTGCAGGCAATCGCGCACCTGATGTCCTGTTCCGTTGAACCCGACATATTTCAACGGGTGCCCGGCCCGCCATGAATGGATCCAAAATGAAAAAATGCCCTGGTCCGCCTTGCCGAACTGGCCCGCCCCCGCCAGCACGCCGCACCGGTTGATGGACGCCGGGAAACCGAAGGCATCCGCGTATTCGCACGCCAGAATCTCCGAGGCGCGCTTCGAGCTGCCGTAAAGGGACAGGGGCGGTTCGGTGGTGAAATCCTCGGCGACACCCAGGCGGCTGAAGCCCCGGATCCTTGCCCCGCCCGGCTGCGGCTGGAAACGGTCCCCTTTCGGCTTCATGGGAATGGCCGCGAGTTGACGAATCGAGTAAACGCGGCTCGTGCTCAACATCAGGAACCCGGCCCGCCAGTTCCGGGCCAGCTCCAGCAGATTGATGGTGCCGCCCAGGTTGTGCTCGAGGAGCTGGCGGCTGCTGGTCCTGCCATCCACACCCGCCAGCACACCGGGATTCGCCGCGGCATCCAGGATCCAGTCACAACGCGGAAGCGTCTCCAGATCGCTCGGATTGCGAATGTCGCCATGGACGACTTTGATCCCGCGTCGGCGCAGCGCGCCCCGGTTCATCTCGCTGCCGGCGCGAATGAGGTTGTCCAGGCCGATTAGATCCCAGCGCGGCCAGCCTTCCTTCAGCCCCGCCGCCAGCGTGCTGCCCACAAATCCACAAGCGCCTGTGATCAGGACTCGCATTCAACGTGAGGGGGATGTATCGCAGAGGCGGTCGTGCCACGACGCGACGATTTCCTGGAAAATGTCCTGCAGACTGTGCTGGGGTTTCCACTGCGGGTAATGCGTTTTCATTTTCGACAGGTCGCTGTAATAGCAGATGTGGTCGCCGATCCGGGCCTGGTCCACATAACGATGCGTTTGCTTCTTGCCCGTGCACGCCTCGGCCATCTGGATGGCTTCCAGGATGGAGCACGAGTTTTCCTTCCCGCCGCCGAGGTTGTAAACCTCCCCGCATCGGGGCTTCTGATAAAACTCGAACATGAACCGCGCCACGTCTTCCGCGTGAATGTTGTCGCGCACCTGCTTTCCCTTGTAACCGTAAATCCTGTATTCCCTTCCCTCCAGATTGCAGCGGATCAGATAACTCAGGAACCCATGCAATTCCACACCGCTGTGGTTCGGCCCGGTCAGGCAACCGCCCCGCAGGCAACACGTCGGCAGTTTGAAGTAGCGGCCGTATTCCTGCACGAGGAGATCCGAAGCCGCCTTCGACGCGCCGAAGAGCGATTGCAGGGATTGATCGATCGAAAGGCTCTCCGGGATGCCCCGCTCGAATGCCGGATCGGCATACTCCCACCGCGTCTCCAGTTCCTTGAGCGCAATCGCATTGGGCCGGTCGCCGTACACCTTGTTCGTGGACATGTGGATGAACGGCGACTCCGGACAGAACCGGCGCGCGGCCTCCAGCAGGTTCAGCGTGCCCACCGCGTTCACGTCGAAGTCATCGAACGGAATCTTCGCGGCCAGATCGTGCGAAGGCTGGGCCGCCGTGTGAATGAGGACGGCCGGCTTCAGGTCCTGCACCAGTTTCAAGACCCCCGCCCGGTCACGCACGTCCAGTTCGTGATGCGTGAAGCGCCGCAAGGCGCGCGAGAGCCGCCCCTGGTTCCATCGGGTGTTGCCCTGCGGGCCGAAAAACACCTCGCGCTGATTGTTATCGACTCCATGGACTGTAAACTCTCGCGAGTGAAAGAAAGCCGCCACCTCCGAGCCGATCAAGCCCGAGGAACCGGTGACAAGACAAACGTTGCTCACACTCCTTCCAGAGTGTGCGGTGACCCGGGTGAAATCAACCAAATCCGGGGACAACATCGGAGGCTCGCTCCGTAATAATCACGGTTGACAAAAATATAGAGATGTTACTTTTAGTAGAAGATACTGCATTGGGCGCCAGCAGGCCGACCGCGGGCGTTTCAGCGGGAAAAAGTATGATCTCAAACGACCGACCATCTCCTTATGGCCAACGTTCCTATGGGTCGCCTAAACCTCCGGTTCAGGAAGACACCCTCAAGACAGACAAGGTTCAAATCGAACGCAAGACGTTCGTGTTCACGCTCAAGGAAAACCCTCGCGGACGCTTTCTTCGGATCACGGAAGACGTCGGTGGAAGGCGCGACACCATCATCATCCCCGCTCCAGGCCTGGAGGACTTCAAGAAGCTCCTGGACGAAATGGTGAAGGCCGCGGCGGAAACGCCTCCAAAAGCGGAATAAATTCCATTTTGTCCGGTCCAGCGAATACCCCGCCCCGGACACGGCGGGTCTTATCGCCCTGTCGGCACTTTTTTCCGGCCTCTCACCCGAGGTGCGTCGCCCCAAAGCGTTTCCAGATCGTAACGATCGCGCAAGTCCTGGCGCATCACGTGCACAATCACATCGAAGTAATCCAGCACCACCCACGCGGTTTGTAGCGTCCCATCCACCGCGCGCGGGCGAAGCTCATGCCGCTCGCGCAGTCGATCCCTGATCTCGTCAACAATCGCCCGCAAGTGGGGTTCGCTCGTGCCCGAGGCAATCACAAAATAATCCGTCACGGACGACACTTCACGCACGTCCAGGATCACGATGTCTTCCGCCTTCTTGTCGTCCGCCAGTTCCCGGCAGAGCAAAGCGAGTTTTTTTGAATCCATCGGGCGAAACAATGGCGCAGACCGGTTCAAAGATAAAGCCGATTGTTGCCGATCGCCTCGGCCACCCGCGCGGGCACGAGGTGGTCGATCGGCAAACCGGCACTCACCCGCGACCGAATCTGCGACGAGGAAACCCCCAGCGGAAATCCCGACAGCGTCCGTCCGCGAAATGGCTCCGGCACCGGCGCCTCCGCCTGGCCGGGTCGCGGTATCACCACAAATTCAGTCAACCGCGCCAGGTCCCCGGCTTCTCGCCACTCCGGCAGCTTCGACACGTGGTCCCCACCAATGAGGTAATAAAACGTCGCGCCCGGAAATCGCCTCGCGTAATCACGAAGAGTGTCGATGGTGAAGGAAACCCCGCCACGGTGGATCTCCTGTTCGTCGATTTCGCACCAGGCCTGTCCCGCGAGCGCGAGGCGCAACAGCCGGACCCGTTCGCGCGCCGGCGCCAGCGTGCGCTCCGGTTTGAACGGCGACTGGGTCGCCGGGATGAAAAAAAGGCGTGCCAGACCCAGTTCCTCGCGCGCCGCCTGCGCCACCAGCAAATGGCCGAGGTGGACCGGATCGAATGAACCGCCGAATAAGCCGATTTTCATTTGTCAGCATCCGCATATGGGCGGACGCGGCCATTCTTGCCCCGGAAATCGCCGCCGCCGCCGCCGCTCAGCAGCAACGCCGCACTCCGTTGAAACGCTGCTCCGTCGCCTGCACGTATAGTTTCGCATCCTCCTTCCCCCCGCAAGCACACGCTTGCTGCGCCGCCCGTTCCAGATGCGCCTCCCCGGACAACTCCCTACCCTCCGCCCGCTGCAGTGGCTGGCGCCGCCAACCAACGCGTCAATGACTTGCAATGTGCGCGAAAGAAGCTCACAAAAGGGAGGGAAGAAACCCAGCGATTCCCTTGAAACATGGACGACCCGGTTCCATTGCCCATCGACGGCGTGCTGGATCTGCACACGTTCAAACCGCGTGAGATTAAGGATCTCGTGCCGGATTACCTCGCTGCGTGCCGCGAGCGCGGCATCCTCCGCGTGCGCATCATCCACGGAAAAGGCATCGGCCAGTTGCGGCAGACGGTGCACTCGATCCTGGCCAAACATCCCGAAGTGGTTTCATTTTCGCTGGCCGGTGAACATCTCGGCGGGTGGGGCGCCACCCTCGTCCAACTGCGGCCCCCGCAATAGCCGTGGCCGCAACACCTCTCACTTCTGTTTCAGCGCCTCCAAATACATCCTGCGAATCTCGATACTATCTCCTGCTTGTCTGCGCCATTCAAGAGTTGTCAGGGCAAGCCATGGATCTGCAAGTGAGTCGGCGGCTGCATTGCCGACGATACTACGAACTCATACGGGCCTATGTCCCAATTCCCTGTGGCCGGTCTTGAGTTTCCAGAGGCGTCAGTTGTGATTCCGTTAGCCGTCAGATTCACTGCTTGTGCAATCGCCGGACTGTTTGATGTGAGTTGGAAGTTCCAAGTATTCGTATTTACGAACAACGGATTTGCAGCGACGGAGTGAATGTCGAATCCTAAAGCTCGCCACTGAGCCAGCGTCAATGGCATAGTGTCCACGAATGGGTAGAAGAGATTGGAGTCACAGACTGAAACCGAGGCGTTGGTTTTAAACTGAAGGCTGTCTGAATTGCAGCCTATGATCATGTTGTTCAGCACTTTGTCAGTCCCGGGCACCGTATCCGCTAAACCAATTCCAACCATGCTTCCTCCGTTCGCGTAGCAAAGGTTATTCGCCGTGAGAGTATTGGAGCAGCCAATCAGGAAAATCATCCCCTCATTATACCCGCTATTTGTTGACCAAAGAATGTTGTTGTAGATCCTGACTCCAGTTGAATGTGAAAGAAATATTCCGGGGTCATTGTTTACTGAACCAATGCTGTTGCCTGATATGCTAATGTTTCTGTACTGCGCAATGCCATTATTAGCCTCGTTACCATACATCAGGATTCCATAAGCATCACCATCCTTCCAGCCAGGTCCATTTGTGACTATATTTATGGAATTACCTGTTATGGTTAATCCGTTGACATTCCATGCCGGAGCTTTGTTACATTCGATACCTATGGAGCAGCCAAAGGTATTATATGCTATCGTGAGGTTGGTCTCCGAAAAGGTGTCTGTGTAGAATCCTTTTTGTCCGCCCACACAGGAATTGCTAATAAGCAAAGCGTTGTATGTTCTATTGAACTGATAGCCTGCGCCAAATGCCAGATCTGTATAATAGACGTGGCAAAACGAAACCACGCCTTGTCCCAGCAGTGTAACTCCGTCAGTGTAATCTCCTTGAACTGATGAGACTTCACATCCCGAAACGCTGTTTCCTGTTGTGTTGGTAGCGCCAACAAAAATAGCAAAGTCCTCATAATTATTCTCAAGACTACCGGAAGAGTTTATTACATTTACGTTATAAACTGATGAGTTGTTGCCTAATAGAGTTATCCCGTCCCCTTTGTATGGATTGGTTGTGTTGGTGTTGTTACAGTCAACTGTAAGATTTGAAATCTCAACTCCGTCGGAGGAAGAAAACACTGCGACATTGGCGGCATCGTGAAAATGAAATCGCATATCACGTCGGATAATGGTGGCATTCGTCCCTGCTCCAATCATGTGTTGATTTTGAATCAACCTCGGATCGCCACGAACATACTCAAAGCCCTTGGTGTAGAACACTCCCGCCAGCAGATTGATCGTGCTGTTCGATGGGATGGTGTCAATTATAAAATCGAAATCCCCATAGAATGGGTTGTCGGGTGATCCAGCCCCCAACAGCCTTGAAGTGCCTAATGCATTTGTTTTGGCCGAAAGCCAGAATTGATTAGTCGCTCGAACAGCAAGCGGGTCAATAAAAAGGAGGAAAAGAGGAAGAAACTGACTTTTTAGCCAGAAGTGTTTTGTCGATTTTTGACGGGTTATCATTTTTAATGAATTTGGATAATCGGGACCTATAACCACGCTCGATTCTCTGCGGAATCTCGCTGACCAGGCTCATGCAGCACTTTATCTGCCAAATCGTTGACTGAATGAATCCATGCATGCTTCGGAAGCGCCTATGGCCCAGACCTGTATCGTTCCAAGTTCTTCTGACATAAAATCAGAAGGTTATCACAAGTTGGTCAATTTCTCCGCTTATTTCTGTTTAAACTCGTTACTCAAATGCCCGTTTGAGTTTCTTAATCCCCTCAAATGGCGGGCGGGTGGGCATAGAACACGGTGCCCCGTTGCCACAGTCCCCGGATACGTTTTCCACGCTTGTCTTTTACCTTTTGGTACTCCACGTTTGGTTTGCTCATAATGACGTTAGAAACGACAATTGAATGAAGGCAAAGATGTAGAATAATATCAATAACTCATTTTTTACAAATCGCAAGTTACTCATAATGAAGCGCATCCGTAGCTCAATTGGATAGAGCTTCTGACTTCGGATCAGAAGGTTGCAGGTTCAAGTCCTGCCGGATGCGCCATTGATTTAAGCCAATGTTTACAGTGGTTTAGTACATCATTAATTAACTCCATTTGATAGGCTAAAATCGTTGC
Organism: Limisphaerales bacterium; assembly: GCA_003159675.1. Taxonomy (GTDB): domain Bacteria; phylum Verrucomicrobiota; class Verrucomicrobiia; order Limisphaerales; family BOG-1460; genus BOG-1460. Next base: position 33,094 of record PLQC01000133.1, on the reverse strand, counting down.
TTGGCCACTTCTTGGCCACATTTCTGGTTCTGAACCCCGATTCACCACTTCCTGCTTTTGGCGTCGAGCCCCTCGCTGCTGGTCCAACTGTCGGGTTGCCGGAGCCGGTTTGAGCGGGCGCCCCCCATCCAATCCCTGGCGGGAGAGTTATCGGGGCTCCGGGTGAATCCATGATCCAAATGTCTGAACCGCTTGCCAGGTCAGACCGGCAGGTCAACGACCGCCAACGTTCCGGTCAGAGGCCTTGTGCGACCCGTGACGATGCGAACGCCGGCGACGGAGCCGACCAAAGTCCCCGGGTGATCGAGCGGGAGTTGTGGCAGCAGCTATAGGGGCGGGGGGGGGTGACTCACGGCCAGAGGGGCAAGTGGGCTTGATCCATTTTCGGGGTGCAAAATTTTAGCAAGTAGGCCCCCTCCGATCGGCCAATCAACATCCTGGTCCGTCCACGCCAGTGTGCCTCCTTTGCGGAAACCATGCGTGATGGAGTCGAATACAAGGGAGTAGGCAACCGTTGTCCCATGAGTATCAAGTCGCCGCGGCGTTGTCGGTGTCTTTTTCAGAAGGAGCGATCCAGTGCATAAATCCCGGGCGGAGTGTATTTCAAACCGTTTCACGCTTAAAGGGGAAACATGCGCGGCCCTGGCGCGCGGATGTGAGACGAAATTCTTCACATTGAGTTTTCCGGCTTGTTTTCTCAGACGATGGTAACTAGCTGG